>NZ_MEFH01000050.1:0-108316 GCF_001725095.1 Sphingopyxis sp. SCN 67-31
GGACAGAATTACCCCGAGCATGCTGCCGTCAGATCGACGGAAAACGGCGCTTCGCTACAGTGTGCTCGGCATAATTACGCGGTCGGCATAATGGCTGTTATGCCGAGCTCGGCATAACAGCCATGCCTTCAATTGCTGGCCGGTCGGGCAATAGGCGTCGTCATCGTCGTAGAGCGCCAGCCATGCCTTCTGCTGCTGCTTGCTCGCCAGCGTCAGATGCCGGACGGTCGCCGCGTTGATCTTCTCCTTGCGGTAAAGATCGCGGATGCGCGGAAGCAGGTTGCCGAGCGCTAGGATACGCTTCACGCCAAGCTCGGGAATGCCGAACGTCGCGGAGATATCCGCAATGTCGCGGCCCTCCTTGACCAGCCGTGCGAAGGTTTCCCATCGCGTCACCTCGTCGGGATCGAGCCGGGTGTTCTCGAGAAGCGATGCCTCGATGGCGTCGGCGTCGTCCCCGGCGTCGAGGATGGCGACGGGAAGCGGGCCGTGGTCGATGCCCTCGACAAGCGCGATGGCGTTCGCCGTCCAGCGCCGCCGCCCGGCGACGATTTCGTGGACGCCATTATCGTTGCCCGCCTGCGGGCGCACGATCAGCGGCACGATGACACCGCGCTTGCGGATCGAGGGCAGAATGTCGCCCACGTCCGGGGGCTTGGGTCCGTGCCGCATGTTCACCTTGGACGGAACCAGCTTGCTATGGTCGATAAAGTCGAGTTTCATTGGTCTGCTCCTTCTGGAGCGCCGGTCCCGTTTGTCTTGCTGGATGGGCGGGACCGGCACTCAATGCGGCGAAACGCGCCGCGCGTCATCCGGCCCCTCGATCATCAAGAGGCGGCGGAAGCTCGTTGCCGTTCCGGCTATCGGTGATGCGGCGAAGTTCGGCTTCGGCCAGAACGATTGCACCCATGCGCCGCGCGGTATCGGACCATAGCGAAAGCGGGGCCAGCGGCTCGAAATGCTCGTCGCGCTCGATGAACAGGCCGAAGGGCAAGCGGACGCCCGCAATCTCGGTAAGCGAGAACACGCCCATTTCCGGGCATCCGAACCCCAAGTCGGCGAGGCCGAACAGCGTGTCTCCATCGTCGTAAAGCTCGGTGGCGATCCACGTCGCCGCGCCGACCGGATTGAAGAATTTGACCACCGGGAACGGGTCGAACCGTTCGTCGCGCTGCTCGTGGAGGCGGCTGGCGCGCGCATTCGCGCGCAGCGCCGAAAGGATCGCATGGGGGAGCGTAATCATGCCGCTTCCCTCCCTTCGTCCTGCGTCTCGGCGTAGCGGGCAAGCAGCCAATCGGCGGCCTTGCTCGCCTGACTGGCCGCGCGAAAGATCGCGCGATTGTCCTCGCGCAGCACGTCGAGCCATGATGCCAGATAATCGGCGTGACGAACGGTCGGCACGATGCCGAGCGCGGCGCAAAGGAAGGCCGATCCCATCTCGGCGATCAATTCTTCGCGCGCATAGTCCTTGCTGCCGAACGCATTGCGCAGATTGCGATTGAGGCGCGACGGGTGGCCGCTGGCATGACAGAGTTCGTGCAGCGCCGTCCGGTAGAAATTGATCTGTTCGTGGAAGGCCGGTTGCGGGGGCACCTGCACATAGTCGGCGCTCGGGACATAGTAGGCCTTGTCCCCACCGATGCGGAAATCGACGCCCGATGCCGCAATGACCGCTTCGGCGATCGGCACGACTTGGCGTTCGGGAAGCGGTGCGGGGTCGGTGGCAAGGCCGGGGCGCAAGCCTTCGCACTATGCGACGTTGAACACGGTGAAGCGTTTGAGGAACGGCACCGCGCGGGCTTCGCCGCCGGTCTGGCGCGCGCGTTCCTTCTCGGCTTCGGGGGTGAAGCGGTCGGCATAGACAACCCTTGTCCCGCGCTCGCCTTTCCTGACATTGCCGCCCGCCTCCAAGGCTTGGCGGAAGGTCAGCCACGATTGCGACGGATAGCCGTTCTCGATCACTGCTCCCCACAGGATCAGGACATTGACGCCGCTGTAATTGCGGCTGGTGAGCCCGTTGCGCGGGAGGCCGGGGGCGGCGGAGAAGCCTTGACCATTGGGGCGGCCCCAAGGCTGGACCCAAGGGAAGCGGCCCGCCTCAAGTTCGGAAACAATGCGGCCCGTCACCTCGTCGTAAAGATTGGCGCGCTCCGCCGGGGGCTGGCGTTTGCTGCCCCCTGCGCGCGCGCGTTGGCTGCCGGTCTGGTGCATGGCTATCCTCCAATGCCGCCCCAAAAACCCCAGGGCCTCCCCCGGAGCGGGGGTGGGCGGCGAATTGCGACCTGCCGGGCGCGGCCAGGAGGCGGTCCGCACCCGCAGGGCCGAAATGCAATGGAGGAGCCGGACCCGAGCGCAGTCGAAGGCCGGCTTGCGGGACGCCGGGCCGGGCCCAGAAGGGAGCGCCGCCCACCCGCGCGACGAGGGGAAGGCCCAACGAAAAATGCCGCCGCGCCGGTCAGGCGCGGCGACGACAGGCCGGAGCAAGGCTCCGGCATCCCGCCAGTCCGATCGTCACCTTTGGCCGGGACGCGCGAAGCGTGGCCCGGTGGAGCTTGGCGAACGGATGTGAGCCTAGCGGAATAGAGCGGCGGTCGCGCCGCAGGCGCGAGGCGCCTGAAAACCCGGATGCGTCAGGTCAGACCCTGCCGTCTTGAAGCACTCTCGTCGTGGTCGCCATGCGCGCGGTGACACGAGGAGCGAGCACTCGGCCCACTGGCCCCAACAGATCAACCGTGCAGCGGGGATCCGTTCGAACCGGTGCAAGCGGTCATCGCGGGCAACAGGCTCATCATGGCGGCACCGGCGATGATGATCGCGCCGACCGCCGCGGCGATGCCGGTCGCGGTCGGCCCCGCACCGCCGAGCTGCATCAGGCTGGAGACGACACTGCCGCCGGCGATCCCGGCGGGCACGGCGAAGAGAAGCGCGATCGCTCCGCGAAGCGGAACGGGCAACCGCGACGCGATGAGCATGCGTCCGATCAGCAAGACCGCGACGCCGACGACGAGGCCGAGAAGCAGACCGAGCAACGGCCCCAGTTCGCCACCCCCCGCCCACAGAAATGCGGCCGCACCGAGCCCGACCGGGAGTGCGAAGACGGCGAGCCGGAACATCGCCCAGGCGAAGAGGACGATGCCGGTGGCGGACAGGATCAGACCGAGCAACATCACGACCAACTCCATAGGCTCGGAACATAGCAGAAACACGATTCGGCATGAAGCCCCGATCGGCTCGCACTATGGGCGGTCTGGCGCGTTCTTCTCGGGCGACGTCGATCGCAGCGCGACGAACAGCGTGGCCGCACCGGCTTCGCTCCGGCCGGCAGGGGGCCGGTCGCCGATCGCGAAGAAGATGGCATTGACGGTACGCGGCGTTGCACTGGCGGCCGTGACAGCCGACCGGGAATTGACGGGCACTCCGGCGACGCTCGCGAGATAGGCGCGGGTCTCACCGGGCAGCGCGCGGCCGGTCCGCACGTGCTCGGCATAGCGTGCCGGTCCCGCGTTATAGGCTGCGAACAGTCCGGGATAACCGAAGCGGTCATACATCAGACGAAGATAGAGCGTCCCCGCCAATATGTTGTCGCGCGGGCTATGGGGATCACGTCCGAGCCCGAGCCGCGCGCGCATTTCGGACCAGGTGCCGGGCATGAGCTGCATCAGTCCCATCGCGCCGGCGTGGCTGGTAATCGGGCGCCCGTCCAGCACCGTGCGCCCGCCGCTCTCGGCGCGCATGACGCGCTCGATCCATTCTACCGGCACGCCGAAACGCGCCGAGGCTGCCTCGATATAGGGCCGCCAGTGAACGACCGACTGCGCGTCAGCCGGTGCCGCCGCCAGCAGCGCCAGGGCGGTGATGGCGACCCTCAGCCCAGCCACAGCAGTCGCACCTCGCCGATGACGTCGCCGCGCGATGTCGGTCCGAAATAACGCCCATCGAACGAATCCGGGCTGTCCATCAGCAGGAACAATGCGCCCGAACGCAACATCACGCAGCCATTCCACCACGGCATCGGACGGTCGCGGCCATCGGCTTCGCGGCGTTCGGCCACCGGGTGGCCGTTGACATAGATCTCCCGCCCGCGCGCACAGACGCGATCGCCGGGCGCGGCCGCGACGCGCTTGACCAGCGGGATATTGATCGGAATGTAGCGCCGCTCGGCGGCGAGCCGGCGCCAGCGGTCGGGCACCCGGACCAGCACCATGTCGCCCGATGCGATGTCCTGCCGTCCGCTGACGGCATAGAGACCGATCGGCGCGCTGGCCGATGCGTTCCAGACCAGCCACGGCGTTGGCGGCAGCGCGATCGTGGTCGCCAGCGCGGCCGCGCCGAGACCGATCAGCGCGGTGGGTTTAGCCGGCAGACGGGAGGGTAGCAGCCTAGCCATTGCCTCCCTCCCGCATGTTCGCGCGCGACCAGGCCTCGATATCGTCGATATGGTAGCGCCAGACGGTGCCATGCTTTCGGCACGGCGGGCCGCGCCGCTCCCGGCGCATCTTCTTGAGCGTGTCCCCCGCGAGACCGAGATGGAACGCGGCCTGCTTGGTTGTCAGAAACGGGCAATGCTCGCGTGCCCGCCGAGCGCGCTCCGCGGCCGACGACGCCGTGGCTCCACCGTCCACAGCGGATGAATCCGCCTCGATCCGTGTTCGCGCGCCGCCGCCTGCTTCGGGGTTTGGATCGTGTGTCATGAGTGCAGCGCCCGGTCCGACGAACCCGCGTTACCCGCCGATCAGGCCCGCACGCGCGGCTTCCTGTTCGGCGACATAGGCATCCAGCATGTCGGCCTGGCCGGGGAGCAGCGCGTCGATCGCAGGGAGGCCGTCGATATCGTCCCGGTGAAGCAGCACGGACGGGCACTGGCCTTCGACATTGCCGAGATTGGGGCGATGCTGGGCATAGCCGATGAGCGCGGCCAGATCGGGATCGAACGCTCGAGCGATGGCGGGCGGATAGACGAGATACTGATTCTCGAACGTCCGCAGCCATCCGAGGCAATAGGAGGTGATGACCGCGCGGCGCACATGATCGGACTGGTTAGCGCCGGCACCATGCAGGATCGATCCGAGGAACAGCAGCGCGGAGCCGGGTGGCATTTCGGCGGCGACCGGACGTGCATCGCCCGGTTGCGATGCCGCATCGTGATGGCTGCCCGGCCAGACCAGCGTCGCGCCACTCTCCAGCGTGAACGGATCGATCGGCCAGATGACGTTGATCTGATAGTGCATCCCGGTCTTGACGCCGCCCCAGAGATCCTGGTCGCGGTGCGGCACCTGCGCGAGCGCGCCGGGATGGATTTCGATCGCCTGGGTGAGGTTGAGAACGATACGATCGCACCATTCCCCGAGCACCGTTTCGGCGATACCGCGGATGATCGGGTGCAGCACAAGGCCGGCGATATGCCGTGAACGCCGCAACAACGCGCCAAAGCGCTTGGTGCGGGCTCCGTAGAATCCGCCTTCGCAAAAGGGCGTGGCGACGAAGCGCGGTGCGAGTTCGGCTTCGAGCGCGGTGATTAGCTCGGTCGGCACGGCGTTATCGACAATGACATAACCGTCGGCGAGCAGCATCGCGGCGAGGCGGGCGGGGTCGTGCATCGCCATTCCCTTCACGCGGCTCTTGCCGCCGCATCGGGAGTGATCGCACCCGGTACATAGATGCCGTTCGACGCCAGCAGCGCAGGCGTACCGGCGCAGATCTCGATGCGGAACGCTCCAAGGAACGCGCCATCGATGCGGCGCGCGGGGCCGAGCGGCGCTGCGCGCCAGCCCATCGCCAAAACCTCCTCGCGAAAAGCAGCGGTCACGACGCCGGTTAGCATGGTGATTCCGCTGCCGAGCGCATGATCGACCATCGCCGAGATGAGCCGGTTGCGGACACGCAGGCGTCCGGGGGCGCCCAATCGTTGCGGCAGGCAAAGTCGCGTAATCTCGCGAACCTGCTCCCCCCGGGGCGCATCGCACTCGCAGAGCGACGCGAAACGATCGGCGAGAAGATGTGCGCCCTCTGTCGATAGCAGCCGCATCGACCCCTGGTGAATGCAGCCATCGTCGGTGGCGATCAGATAGACCGCCTTGTCGCCGTCATAGCTGTCGATTTCATAGCGGCCGCCGACGACCGGAACATCCCAGCCCAGCAGATCGACGAACAGGGTCTTGCGGTCCTCGAACATCGAGGCGGCGCGCGCATCGGTAAGCGAGCACCCTTTGACAATATGGATCATGGCAGTAGCTCCCGTTCAAATTGAACAGTCGCGAAGGGAGCAGAGATGAAGGGCTCAAACAGTCGTCAATATTGAGGATGCGGCGATCCCGCTCAGAACCGCGGGACGATCTCCTCGATGCAGACGATTCCGCAGGCGAGCGCGATCGCCGGGAGCTGCGCGCGGGAATAGATTCCGAAATGTTCGCGCAGGTCACGCATGTAGGTGCGCACTGTCGTCGGGGCGATGTTCATCATGATCCCGATCTCGACGTCGCTCTTGCCCATCGCCGCCAAGCGAAAGCATTCGAGCCGCTTTGGGCTGAGATGGGGTAATTTCAGCGGGCGCGCCGGAAAGCCGTGCAAGCGCCGCGCCTCGGTAAACGCCTCGCTCGCCATCAGCGTCGCGATCCGGCAGATATGCGATGGCGGCAATTGCCCGTCGCGCGTTGCGAACGTACAGCATCCGGGCGGCTCGCCGGCGACGCCAATCGGAACGGTGAGGCCGTTGCGCAGGCCATGACGCGCGGCTTCGCGCACGATGCGCGCCTGTCGCCGCGTGAAGCCGCCCAGCAGTCGCTCCATTTCGTGCCAGCAGAACGCCCGGCTTGTCGAGCGCGCCGCGAGCAAGGCGGGATCGTCGCGGTAATAGCCTTCGGCGACGAAAACGTCGCCCCAGCTCTGGAAATTGTCCATGCGGAAATATCGCCCACCGGGCTGAAAGAAGGCCATGCTCTGGACGATCGCGAGCCATGGGAGGCCGAGCTGGCGTGCGGCGGCCTCGCTGCAACTGAACAGCTCGCGATCACTGTTCGCGCGCCTGGCCTGCTTAATATAGGCATCGAGGTCGCGAAACGGCACCGAGGGGCACTCCTTTCGACGCGCGCGTTGCGGGCGCGTCTATCGGGCGCGTGGTTCCAGCCCACGCGCGTGCAGCCCCCGATGATTTACTTGGTCTTGCTCGGCCGCCCCGTCGGCTTGTGCGGATGGCGCCGGAGCGTCACCGCCGGGCGCGCCAGTATCGCGCCGATTTCCAGTTCGTCGTCCGAAACGATCGAGATCGATATCCGGCCGGACAAGAGATAGACGGCATTAACGCCGAGTGCCTTCGCGAGCCGCTCCATTGCTTTCAGCGTCGGGCTCGACCGGCCATTTTCGATCGCACTCAGATAAGAGCTGCTCGTGCCCGCATCATGGGCGAGCGCTTCTTGCGTGATGCGCATCGCAAGCCGCAATTTCCTGAGATTCAAACTGAAGGACTTCGACGCATCCATAAGGGCGTAAGTTCACGCCCTGCGACCATTACTCCACACTGGATACAGGTTGGAGTTATTATCTATATTATTACGTTTTTACAAATATTTAAATGAGATTCCCGAACAACGCGCACTCAACTCTGATGCGGATTCTCAGGCGCGCCAAAAGACCGCATTCGGACGGTCGAATCGGTCGATGACCGAAGCCCTCACGCCAGGACATTGGCCGTGGACGCCGCAGTGGAAATCCCATCGGCGTCGTCACATCCGGGGCGAGCATTGATTTCAAGCGCCGAGCGAATCACGATGCGAACAACGTCCCGTGGACACGTCCGCAATCGCCGTTCCGGCGTGGCGTACAGGAATCATCGGATAGTTTGACGTGCCTGTGTGTCGTTGTCTCCTTTGATTTGAATGCAGCGCAGCGAAGCGGAGCGTCGCATTGGTTCATAGTTATGAAATCACCGTTCGTGTCGGGCCGCTGGCCGCCCACCATGCCAACCGACTACTCGCAACAGTCGGTTCTGGCGGTAATCCCGCAGCGGTCCGGTTTGCTCCAGCCCCGCCGAATTGTACTCGGATCTTCATGATGCAGCGGGATCGGTCCGGGGATCGGTAGTGACGAGCCCGAAAAACGTGGCGCCGGCATTGCCTGGAGGATATTGTCGATCTCCCGATAGACGCCTCGCGCTGCCATATGAGGATGGCGCGCCGCTTCGTCCGGATCAAGCACGGGGGCAAAGCAGGCATCGCTGCCTTCCAGCAGTGTGCGCCATTCTTCCCGTGTCCGCATGGCGAATATCTCGCTAAAACGCTGCTTGAGCTCGGGCCAGGCATCACGATCATAGCCGTCGTCAAAACTGCTATCGCCGGCCAACCCCAGCTTTTTGCAAAGCAGCGCATAGAACTTGGGCTCGAGTGATCCGACTGAGATGAAATTCCCGTCGGCGCACCGATAGGTCGAGTACCAGTGAGGGCCGTCAAGGATGCTGCAGCCGCGTATGCTGGCAACCTGGCCGGCGGCCTTCAGGCTCAGGAGCAAGTTCATCATGTGAGCGCTCCCATCGACGATCGCGGCGTCAACCACTTGCCCATTCCCGGTATCCCGCGCGTGCATTGCCGCTGCGAGGACGCCGATGGCCAAATAGAGCGCTCCACCCCCAATATCGCCTACCAGGCTTGGCGGCGCCATTGGCGGTTCACCGGGATGCCCAGCATACCAAAGGGCTCCTGACAGCGCGATATAGTTGATGTCATGGCCGGCCGCTTGGGCGAGAGGTCCCTGCTGCCCCCAACCCGTCATGCGACCGAATACAAGGCGGGGGTTACGCGCTAGGCAAACCTCGGGACCAAGGCCGAGCCTCTCCATCACCCCAGGCCGCATGCCTTCGATCAGTACATCGCCCCTTTGGACGAGATCCAGGACATGCGCGACGCCTTCGGGGGACTTCAGATCCAAGGCAATTACACGTTTCCCGCGGTTCACAATGGCGCCGCTGCCAAGATCGATATTTTCGGAGTTAGGGCTTACGCGTTCAATGACGACGACATCGGCGCCAAGGTCGGCCAACAGCATTCCGCAAAACGGCGCCGGGCCGATGCCCGCAATTTCGAGTATTTTGAGGCCTGCAAGCGGACCAGTTTTCGTCATTCAGGCATACCTGCGTCTGAGACCTTGGCGCTTTGATCCAGGCCGTTTCGCCGCTCCAGATTTCGAGACGGGTTGCAGTCGTGCTGGGCGGCAGTGTCGAAAGTAAGATTGGCAAAATGACCTTGATTCGCCTAATTCATTCTCTGGAGCAATTATTCCTGTGGGGCATGTCCATGCTCGATTCTCGCCTCAAGCATGCCGTCGCGGTTGGTCAGCTTCGTTCCTTCTCCAGGGCAGCGGATGCGGTTGGTGTCACGCAGTCGGCGGTGACCAAGAGTGTCGCTGAACTCGAACGGCATCTTGGCTATTCCCTTTTCCATCGGACCTCACGGGGCGCGATGCCGACAGAGGAGGGACGCGAATTTATTGATCGCGCAGCGCGCTTGCTTGCCGACGCAGCTGAACTACTCGGAGATACAGCCCGCCGCGCCGACGCCTATGCGGGCCCGCTTCGAATCGGACTGTTCCCAGGGTCAATCGACTGGTTGCTCACCCAACCTCTGGTTTCTTTGCTGCGGCGCCATCCGGCAGTGCGCGTCGAAGTCGTTTCGGGCAACAGCGAAAGGGGCGTGCGACTCCTGTCGCGCGGCGATATCGATGTCGCCTTTGGACTTGAAGCGGCCTTTGCACGCTGGCCGGAATTCAAGTGCGAGCGGGTCGCCTCGATCGAAATACTGCCTTTTGTGCGGAACAATCATCCCATTCTGGGGATAAACCCGACCAGCAAGGAGCCGCTGGTCCAGTTCGAATTCGTAGTGCCCTCATCTTCCGAACCCTACACATCGATCATTCAGCAGATGTACGAAAAAAGCGGTAAGCGTCCCGCTGACTGGATCCACATGACAGACTATTTTCAATTGGTTCGACGGATCGTTGCCACATCCGATGCTATCGGGATGGTTGCAAAACAGTTCACCGAGAACTCATGGTTTCGCGCCAATTTCGTGGCCTTGGAGGGAATCGGTTTATTCGATCCATTGACGCTTTGTTATGCTGTGCGTAGCCGCTGGCAGGTAAAACCGGCTGGCCGTGCGCTCGTCAGCCTTGTTCGTCAGGCATGGCGCACCGCATCATCGGATTAACGGCAAGGGGGCGGGGTGCGATCGGAAATCCGCTGCATCCGTCGCGATCAGCTAGAGCATTTCGCGCAGAAGTGGGAACCGGCTTTCCGGCAGGAAATGCTCTAGCAAATTGATCTTGGGCATTTTCCGAGTTGGCGGGTGATTCCACTCGCCTCGAAAATGGCCTAGAAGCTAATCGCCACTTCTCCGCCGATGACGCGCCCCCTGTTTAGCGGTGAAAGGCTTGCACCCGTGCCCCCGAAGGCCGCCGGCAAAGGTGTATCGCCGCCAATCGTCACCTCATTCAGGAGGTTTCGGCCATAGATGGAGAAGCGCCAGTGCTTGTTGTCGGTCGCCAATGTGAGGCTCGCATCGAGCATATCGGCGCCCTGAAGGAAGCCGACGTTGTTGTCGGTGAATGCCGCCTTGTCGCGATGCGTGAAGCTGACACGCGCCGTTGCTGTCCCCAATTCGCCAAGCTGCTGATCATAAGTCAGCCCCACGCCATAGGTCCATGGCGACAGCCTTGGCAATTTGAGCGCACGATCCACATCGTTGATGACGCCATCACCGCTGAGGTCGAACTGGACGTTGCGATACTGGCCATTCACGTAGCCGAGCTGACCCGAAATCACGAGGTTGGACAAAAGAAAAAACTGCCCCTCGGCCTCGACGCCTTTGATTGTGGCGTCGGCGGTGTTCCGTATGACCTGGCTGACGCCAAGCGGTCCGGGCAGGTTGATCTCGCGCTGCAGGTCCTTCATGCGATTGTAGAAGGCCGCCAGGTTGATCCGGTGGCGCCCGAATTGCTTCTTGGCGCCGAGTTCGAAACTGTCCTGGGTCTCTTGATTGAATGGCCCCGGCGGCACAGCGGGATCGGTGTTGCGCAAATTATATCCGCCGCTGCGGAACCCGCGCGTGTAAAGGCCATAAATCTGCGTGTCGTCATCCGGCTTCCACTGAAGGCCGATTTTCGGCGTAAACCCTCGCCATTTTGCCGCGTCGGCGAAATTGGTTGCACAGATCAGCGTGTCTAGATTGCAACCATTTGCGCGTAAGGCCGAGACCCGAACGGCTTTGCGTTCCCAACTATACCGCGCGCCGAGATTCAAGGTCAGCGTATCGGTGAAATGCCAGTCGGTCGAAGCAAAAATGCCCCATGTTGTCTGGTCTTGCGTACCCCCACCGGAAACGATCCGAGCACCGCCCAAAAGATTCCGCAGCTCGGCGTAACGAAGATCCTGGGAAAAATAGTATAGACCGGTTGTCAATTCGACGTCACCGAACCTTCCGGCATAACGAAGTTCGTCGCTGAGTTGATCCTGGTCGATTTCGAAAAAGGCATGAAAGAAGGACTGTGGTGTTCCATCGATATCAGCGCCCGCGGAGGATCGGAATTTCCGATAGCCAGCGATGTTGGTGAAGACGCCTTCGCCCAGACCGACATCGATGTTGGTTTCCACGATCGCCTGGTCCCATTTGGCATCATAGAAACCTGGGAAATTGATCGAAAACCTGAAGCTGTCGCGGGAAACAGCGCGTGACTCTGGACAGGGGCTCCATCGCTTTCGACATCGCCATGCTCATAGCGGAGATCCATTCGGAAGCGGTCGCCACCCTTGAGCGAAAGTGCCGGGCGAATGATAAGGTCATGTGATTTACCGAAGCTGCGATTGTCGAAGCGGTTGCGAAACCAGCCATTGTCGTCGCTGTAGTAGACGGCCAATTTGGCAGCCAAAACGTCATCGACGATAGGTCCGGTAACCGTGCCGCTTACGGTCTTTTTCAGTCCCGTTTCAATGGATAGCTTGGCTTTGGCTCCAAAATCGAAGCTGGGCCGCGTGGTCCGCACAACCACGGCACCGCCGGTAACGTTGCGACCGAAAAGCAAGCCTTGCGGTCCACGCAGAACTTCGATCCCCTCAAGGTCGAAGTTGTCCAGCACGACACCAGCGTTGATGCCGAGGTAAATACCGTCAGTGAAAACGCCTACGGTGGGGTCGATCGATGGGATCGTGCTGTTGATGCCGAGGCCCCGGATAGTGAAATTGGCATAGCCCGGTGCCGTACCCACATCCTCGAGCTGGACGTTGGGAACGTCGTAGCTCAGACTTTGAAGATTCTGGACGAACTTGGCATCCAGCTGCGCTTCACCAAAAGCCGTGACCGCCATCGGTACTTTCTGCACGCTTTCGCCATAGCCCTTTTTGGTGGCGGTAACGACAATGTCCTCAGCCAGCGCTTCCGTGGCGCTCCCGGTTTGGTCGTTCGCCTGGGGCGTTGCTTCCTGGGCAAATGCTGTTCCCGAGCACAACAACGCGGCAGAAGCCAATAGACATCCTCTCATGGCTGATCCTCTCTTCCCAGGAGATATTGTGTAGTTCATGCCGTTTGGCGGCATTTGAGGGCCGTCGTCCAATTCAATTCGCTGCAGAACTATTCCTGCTGCTCATCGATATCTGGCGGCAGCACGACGCCATCGGCAGCCCGACGGCCGCTCAAAAATATCATGGTAATTCATCGGGTTGATTACGCTCTCAGCGCCCGTTCTACCGCCTCAAGGCTGTCATTCAGCCCGAGCGGGTGCTCGGCATCCGTGAAGTCGACAATTCTACCCCAGTGCCGGGCGACATCATCGAGCGTGAACGCCCTGTCCGCTCCGAAGGCGTGCCCAAGCGCGCGCTCCCACCTAAGCTTGGCGATATAGCCGGCTCCAACTTCAAAAAGCCCTTTGGTTTCGCTGCAATTCTCGTGCGCAAGCCAACCGACCAATGGACTGATCGCTTCCGCTCTGAGATTGGCGAGAAACTCTTGTGGAAAGGCAGTCGCGGTCATACGCGATGCGGCGATTGGGGCGATCGTATTAACCTGGATGTTTCTGGACCGCCCCTCCTCCGCCAGCGCGTTCGCAAGCCCCAATATTCCGAGCTTGGCTGCGGCATAGTTGGCCTGACCGAAGTTGCCGTAGATTGCGGCTGCAGACGTGGTCATGACGATGCGGCCATAGCCCTTGTCGCGCAGTATCGGCCATGCTGCCTGCGTCACTGCCCGCGTCCCATTCAGATGGACCCGCTGAAGCAGTGTCCAGTCTTCGTCGGTCATTTTGTGGAAGCTCACATCGCGCAGGATGCCGGCATTGTTGATGACGACGTCAACGGTTCCGAAGTTGTCAACCGCGGCTTGGATGATCAGCGCGCCCTCCTCGACCGACGCATAATTTGCCACCGCCTGACCGCCCGTGGCTCGAATTTCGTCGACCACATTGTCAGCGGCTGTGGAGCAGCTGCCGCTCCCTTTCTCGTCGCCACCCAGATCATTCACCACCACCTTGGCTCCGCGCCCGCCAAACATCAGCGCGTACTGGCGCCCAAGTCCGCCTCCGGCTCCGGTCACAACCACTACCCTGCCATCGAAACGAAGCTCTTCGTCCATCGCTTGTCTGCCTCTTTTACCTGAGCGACGCATCTGCGCATTTGATCCTGTGCGAGTCAGGCACGCGGCTCCATTTCCGTCGACGCTGTCGTTTTCGTCTGAGCCTTACCGAAAGGCTTGAATGCCGGTCAGGGCGCGCGAAACAACAAGCTTTTGAATCTCCGTCGTGCCATCGGGGATGGGGCAAATGATCGCCTCACGCACCAGCCGCTCAACGATGAATTCGCGGGTGACGCCGTTGCCGCCATGGATCTGAAGCGCATCGCGCGTCGCTTCGATCGCCATTTCGGTGGCGTACCACTTGGCCATCGAGCATTCCGTCTCTGCGCGCGTGCCCGCCTGGACGAGGGATATTGCCCGGTGCGTCAACAGACGGGCTGCGTCGATCTTGGTCGCCATGATGGCGATCTTGTCGGCGATCAGCTGATGGCCGGCGATCTTCTTGCCATGCTGCGCGCGATCGCGAGCGTACGCGATCGCCTCATCCATTGCTCGCCGTGCGATGCCGATACTCCACATCGCCATATGGCAGCGGGCAATCTCGAACACTTGCAACGTATTGCGCAATCCATCGCCGACCCGGCCGATCGTGTTTGCCACCGGTACGCGGCAATCGGACAGGAATATCTGTGCAGTCGATTGGCCGTTGAGCGCCATCTTCTGGATATCGCGCACCTCATACTCACTCTCGTCACGATCGACCAGGATGTGAGTGACTTCATTTTCGCCAGTCTTGCACGTACAGATGAAGATGTCCGAGTAGGCTCCGTTGGTGATCCAGGTCTTTTCGCCATTGATGACCCAGAAATCGCCGTCTCGTACGGCGCGTGTCTTGATGGCGGCGACGTCCGAGCCGACATCGGGCTCCGAGATGCCGAGCGAAACGAACTTCTCGGCCGCGACGAGGTCGGCAAGATAGCGTTGCTTGATCGTCTCCGGGGCGAAGCGGCGGATGAGTTCTGCGCCAACCGCGTTGATGAAGCCGGGTATGGCCACATCGAGCGAGGAATAGGCGATCTCCTCGAAAATGAGCAGATGAGTGAGCCATCCCATATCAAGCCCGCCCCATTGCTCCTGATGCGGTGCGGTAATATGGCCATAGCCGGTCAGTGCTTGAGTCCATTCCTTCATGAGCGGTTTGGGGATGAATCGCTCCCCATGCCGGCGGATTTCCGGCTCAAGCTTGTTGTCGAGAAAGCGGCGGACGGTTTCCACCGCCATGCGTTGTTCATCGGACAGCTCAAAGTTCATATCGTGACCCCGTGTTTCCCTAGGCGCGCTCTGACAACTACCGGCCCAGGATCGTGACGGCGACCACCGCCTCTTCCACCCCGATGACACCTCCGCCGTTCTGCGCGATCGCGAACCGGGCATTCGGAACCTGTCGATCTTCCGCCTCGCCGCGCAATTGCAGCGCAAGCTCGTAGATTTGGCCGAGCCCGGTGGCGCCGATCGGATGTCCCTTGCATTCAAGCCCGCCCGACGTGTTTACCGGAATACGCCCACCCAGCGCCGTCTCACCGCGCTCTGCCGCGAGTCCGCCCTCGCCAGGCGGCGTCAGGCCGAGCGCCTCGATTTCAATGATCTCGCCAACCGCCGTGGCGTCATGCACCTCCGCGACGCCAATATCTTCTGGCCCCACGCCGGCCATCGCATAGGCCCGGTTCGCCGCAAGGCGGCTGACATGGTGGTCATAATCAAAGGGATCGCGCGCGGCGCCGGTTTGCAGCACAGACGCCAGGATTCTTAGCGCCCTGTCCGGGGCTGCCGACAGTTTGCGCCGACCGGCTTCGCTGCAGATGATCGCAGCGGCGGCGCCGTCGCTGATCGGAGAGCACATCGGCAGTGTGAACGGGTAAACGATCGGAGGCGCAGCGAGTACACTTTCGACGGTATATGGGAGGCGATACTGGGCAAGCAGATTGCGCGTCGAATGCATGTGATTTTTCGCCGAGACGGCCGCGATTTGCGCTTGCGTCGAGCCGTAGGTCTTCATGTGCGCGCGTGCCATCGCGGCGTATACATCCATGAAAACGCTGTAAGGCTGACTCGATGTCGTTCCTTCCGGAACATCGACGCCATTGCCCATGGCCAGCAGCTGCGCGCGGCCCGACTCGGTTTCATGCACGTCCCAAGCGCCATCGAATGCACTGAACATGAGCGCCTTGTCGGGCGAGTACATCTTCTCCGCGCCGAGCGCGAGTACGACATCCGCTGCCCCCGATCGAACATAGGCGGCGGCCATGTGCAAGGCCGTGGAAGCCGTCGCACATGCGTTTTCGACATTCACCACGGGAACGCTTGAGATGCCCATCGCTCGCGCCACGATTTCGCCGCGGATCATGTCCTGGCCCTCCATATGCCCCTGGACGCAATTGCCGAAGAAGATGGCTTCGACATCGCCGGCGGTGCATCCTGCGTCGGAAAAGGCCTGCGACGAAGCTTCGGCGCAGAGCATTTTCAGGCTCTTGTCGAACTGTTTTCCGAACGGGGTCATCCCAACCCCCATGACGAATATGTCGGTCATTCGTTGATCCATTCTTCCAATGTGTTCCGCATCCGATCAGGTCTCACCGGTCGGAAAAATCGGGCTTCCGCTTCTCCCGGAATGCCGCCAGTCCTTCGACAATGTCGTTGGACAAGGCGTAAGCAGCCATGGCTTCGAGTTCCTGACGCAGCCCGACTTCGAGCGAGCTATCCTGCGCAGCGCGGACTAGCTGCTTCATGTAGGCGAGCCCTGGCCGGCTCTTTTCTGCAAGAGATTCTACCAGCGCTTGCGCTGCCGCAATGAGATCCTCGGGAGCAACCAGTTGGGTCACGAGTCCGGCTTCCTTCATCTCGGCAGCCGAGATGGTCCCGCCGGTCATCATCAGATGTTTCGCACGCGCTTCGCCGATCTTCCTAGGGAGTCGAACCGACCCTCCACCGCCGGGCAACAGGCCGTAATTTGCATGGGCGTCGCCAAATCTGGCCGGGTGCGCGGCAATGACGAGATCACAGCACAACACCAGTTCCAAGCCGCCGGCGAGCGTAAGGCCGTTGACCGCCGCAATTATCGGAAGGCGCGACGTCTCGATCCTGTTAAAAGCCTGACCGAGCCGCGGCAGAAACAGATTTAAGCGTTCGGCGAGAGTTTGTCCGCCTGTTCCATCGCCAATTGCGAGCAGATCCGCGCCAGCGCAAAACGCCCGTCCGGCGCCGGTAAGAATGCAAGCGCGCACCGTCGCATCTGCTTCCGCTGCCTCGATCGCTGCGGCTAGTTCCTCGGCCAAAGCCAACGACAGACTGTTCAACGCTGCCGGCCGGTTGAGGGTCACCCAAAGCGCTGGGCCGCGTTGCTCAACCAGGATGTATTCATAATCCATTGCAGTCTCCCGCGCGCCGGCAGGCGGTCACCGGAATAGAGGATGTGGCTAGGATGGCTGCGTCGGTCATGCCCCCGAAATGCGCCGGTCCTGGCCCGCCCAATAGGGCTCTCGAAGCTTTGAACGAAGCACCTTTCCGACATTGCTCAACGGCAGTGGCTCGGCGGTAAAAACGACCTTGCTTGGCTTTTTTGCGGAGCCCAGACGCTGGCGCACCAAATCTATTATCTCGGTCTCCGTGATTTGTGCTCCGGGCTTGACACGCACCATTGCAAGCGGCGTTTCACCCCATTTTTCATGGGGCACGCCAAAGACCGCGACCTCGAGTACACCGGGATGGTCGGCAATTACGTTTTCGATTTCGGTGGGATAGATATTGAAGCCGCCTGACACGATCATGTCGTTGTTGCGATCGAGCAGATACAAAAATCCGTTTGTGTCGATCATGCCGACATCGCCGGTTTTGACCCAGCCATCTTCCATGCGCCGGGCGGTTTCCTCCGGATCGTTCCAGAATTCCTCCATCTGGCCATTTTCGAACCGTGCGACGATCTCGCCGGGCTCGTTTGGTCCCAGCACCTTTCCGTCCTCGTTACGGATTTCGATATCGGCGCCGCTCATGGGACGTCCGACCGCCCGAATTGGGGCAGAACCTTCAAATTCGCCGAACCACTCGTTGGGCCCCATAGACGCGATGGGCAGGATTTCGGTCTGTCCATAGCCCGAATGAAGAACATGATTCCCGAATATCTGGCACGACTTGCGAAGCGTCGGCTCGGAGATCGGCGCTGAAGCACTCAGCAGAAACTTCAAATTCGGAAAGTGGCGGCCATATGCCCCGTCGTGATGCACTATGGCATTGAGCATGGTGGGGGCTACAAAGGCATGGCTGATCCGTTCCTGCTCGAGAGTGTCAAGAAAGGACGCTGGATCGAAGCCGTCCATCATCACGTTGCGGGCGCCGCAATACCAGGCCGGCACGAACAGGAAGCCCGATGCATGGGACAACGGGCCGACATGCAGAATGGCATCCCCTGGAGCCACTTGGGGGCCGATGCTGAAAAATGCGGCGGAGATCGTCATCCATGAACGGTGCCGATAGGCAACGCCCTTGGGTTTGCCCGTCGTGCCGCCGGTGTGGCGGATGACACAATAGTCCTCCGGCGCGACGACGGGATCGGGATCCCGGTCCGAGGCTGTCGCCAACCAATTCTCATAGTTGTGATCGCGGATAATGATCCGCTCAAGCGTCGGAGCTTGGGCATCCAGCCCCGCCAACTCCGAAGCCAATGCCTCATCGACCAGCGCCAACCGAGATCCGGTACTCGCGATCATATGGGCGTGCGCTTCACATCGGTTGCGCGCATAGAGAGGAACACGCGTATAGTTTCCAATGGCAGCCGCCAGTATGATGTCGGCGGCCTCGATGGAGTTCTTCTCCAGCGTAGCAATCCGGTCACCCGGTTGAAGGCCGCACTCCGCAAGAGCATTTGCGAGCTTCACGCCGCGCAACCAGGCTTCCGAGAAAGTCAACCGCCTGTGGCCGTGAACGAGAGCCTCTTGCTGGGCGAAATAACGTGCGGCGCGACGTATTTGCGTACGGACGTCCATCAGCCGCGCTCCTCTAAGGCGCTCGCCCACAATGGCGCAGTCGACACATAATAAACTGACATGCGATAGGCCTCTCCGGACTTCTTTTCGTAAGCATCTGTGTCTGCAGCATTGATCCAATCGTCCAATTCAATATTCTGCGATGCTATTCTTGCTGCTCATATTATCGTGCCGGATCATGTCGGCGGCTTTCTCGCCGATCATGATGCAGGTTGCATTGGTGTTGCCGTTGACGATTGATGGCATGATCGAGGCATCGGCCACGCGGATATTTGCGAGGCCGTGAACGCGCAGGCGGTTGTCGACCACCGCCATCTCGTCGGTGCCCATCTTGCATGTTCCCACCGGATGATAAGCATGATTGGCTTCTGCCCGGATATAGGCGTCGATCTCTTCATCAGTTTCAAGGTAGCGGTCAGGATAGAGAGGCCGTTTCATCATCGCCTTCATGCGATCCGAATGCATGATCTCCTGCACGACACGGAAGGCATTGCGCAACGTCTTGAGGTCGTCGGGATGACTCAAGAGATTGAGGTCGATCTTGGGATCGGATTCGGGGTTTGAGTCATGTAAGGCAACCCAGCCGCGGCTCTTTGGGCGCCCAATATTGAGAATGATCGTATAGCCCCATTTCGTCATCAGCTTGTAGTCGCGCGCATGGTCGCGATAGGCGAGCGGCACGACATGGACCTGGCAATCCGCCCGGTTCTGCCCCGGCGCGGATCGCAAGAAACCGCCTGCAGCCGTGGGCGGCGATGCCAGCCAGCTTTTCCTTTGCGTGAGATACTGGAATAGGTCTCGCACGGTCTTGATCGCGCCAACGACATTGAGTGCGATCCCGAGCCGCTTCTTCGACTGGTAGCTCAGCATCAGGTCAGGATGGTCGTGAAGATTCTGGCCGACACCGGGAATATCATGAATCACTTCGATTCCATGCTTCTCCAACTCATCACGCGGTCCGATACCGGAAAGCATCAACAGTTGGGGCGAATTATAGGCGCCGCCGCTGACAATGACTTCCTTTTCGCACGGGATCGTCTTCAACTGCCCGTCCTGGGAATACTCGACTGCCACCGCGCGGTTGCCCTCAAACCTGATACGATGGACGCGGGCATGTACTTCGACGCGGAGGTTGCCGCGCCTGCCCATCACCGGATCAAGGTAACACGCCTTCACGCTGGCGCGCTTCCCGTCCTTCACGGTAAACTGATAGATGCCGACACCTTCCTGGCTGGCCCCATTGAAGTCCGGATTGGCTTGATGGTCCAGTCCAGTCGCCGCCTCGATGAAAGCATCATAGACATCGAATTCGCGCTTGCCGTTGGATACGTGAAGCGGTCCCGACGAGCCGTGAAACTCATCCTCACCGCGCTCATTATTCTCAGCCTTGCGGAAATAGGACAGGACATCGTTGTAACCCCAGCCGTCGTTGCCGAGTTCGGCCCAGTGGTCGAAATCCGACCGGTCGCCGCGGATATAGACCATCCCGTTCATACCGCTCGATCCACCCAGCATCTTCCCGCGCGGATTGTAGAGGCGGCGGTCGTTGAGCGCCTTTGAAGGGTCGGTGTTGAACCGCCAGTTGAGCGTATTGATCCGATAGTCTTGGATCAGCGCCGCAAAAGCGCCGGGCGTGGACACAAGCGGCGAGGTGCCTGGGCCGCCTGCCTCGAGCAGGCAAACGGTGACATCGGGGTCCTCGGACAACCGGCTGGCGATAACGCCGCCCGACGACCCACCTCCAATAATTACATAGTCAGCCATTTGCTTCCCTTGTCATTCGACCCATGCTGGCGACCCGGCGTCATGCAACATGCCAGCATCAACCGCCGCAGCCACGTCAGAGGATCTTTTCGAAGATGTTGAGTAGTCCTTCGGTCTTGCTCGAATAGGGTGGCAGAAGTTGACCAAGCAGGCTGAGTTTCGGCTGAGAGAACACCGGCTTGTAATGAGTGAAGCGCTCGAAACTGGCGACGCCGGTATAGGCACCGATGCCGCTCTGTCCGATGCCACCGAAAGGCAGCCGGCGCTGGAAGACGTGCATGACCGTGCCGTTGAGAGTCACGCCGCCAGCGTGCGTTTCGGAAATGATCTTGCGCCGTTCCTCACTTTCGTCGCCAAAATAATAGAGCGCCAGCGGGCGCTCATGCCGGTTTACGTAGCGAATGAGATCGTCTTCGGAGCGATATGGCATGATCGGCAGGATCGGTCCGAAAATCTCCTCCTGCATCATCGCCATGTCATCGGTAACGTCGAGAACCGCCAACGGCACGATCCGATGCCGTTCAGGAAGCGTTCCATCGCCGTTGTCCGAGAGGTTGAGCACCGTCGCGCCCTTGGCTTCGGCATCATCGAGCAAACCTTGGAGCCGCGCGAACTGTCGGTCATTGATGATACTGGTGAAATCGGGGTTGCTTGCCGCGTTGGGGTAGCATTTGGCAACCTGAGCGCGGAGTGCGGCGACGAAGCTTTCCATCTGATCGACATGGACGAAGGCATAGTCAGCGGCGATGCAGGTCTGGCCGGCGTTGAGCAGCTTGCCGAACACTAAGCTTTCACAGACTTGTGCAAGCGATGCACCCTTGCCCACGATGGCAGGGCATTTGCCGCCAAGTTCCAGAGTAACAGGTGTAAGGTTGGCAGCCGCCGCTTCATAGACTTTGCGGCCAACCGCGGGTGAACCGGTGAAGAGAATATGGTCGAAAGGTAGGGCCGTCATCGCCTGTGCCATGTCGGGCCCGCCCTGGACAATCGCGAATTCCTCTTCGGCGAAATACCGGCGCACAAGCCGCTCGCTGGCTTCGGCGGCGTTGGCGGAAACTTCGCTCGGCTTTGCGATCACGCGGTTGCCGGCCGCCAATGCACCGGCCGCGCCAACGAATATGGTGCCGAGCGGATAGTTCCACGTGCCGAGAACGCCCACCACACCTAGGGGCTGGGGGACCAGGCGCGATGAACCGGGAAGGCCGAAGATGTCAGTCTTCACCCGCCGCGGCCTCAGCCACGTCTTCAGATTGCGGCGCGCAAATTTAATTTCCGATATGCCAAGCATCAGGTCGAGCAGGATAGTCTCGTAGCGGGATCGAATGCCGAAATCGGCGGCAACGGCATCGACCAATTCGTCTCTGTGCTGCTCAAATATCCGGCCAAGGCGCCCGAGCAGGTCCATGCGTTCTTCGTAGCTGCGCGAAACCTGCTCACGCGTCCCTTCGCGTTGGGTCGCGAAAATTCGTTCCAGCTCAGTTCTGTTCCAAGACGCATCCACGTTAAATCGTCCGGAGGCGCGCCGGCCGCTCGGCGCTGCTCGCCTGGGCGGTGCTTTCAGCTGCGCCGATCTCAGTGATCGCAGCGCGCTCGATTCTGTACGCCGTGCCGATGAATGAGGGACCGTTGCCGGTGGAACGCATCATGGATACTCCTCGGTCTGAAAGTCAGGTCGAAAAATCGGGGGCAGCGGGCGGGAGAGGATGCCCGCCGCCCCCGTCGCAGCAGCGATCAGAACTTGACTGTCGCTTCGACGCCATAAGTGCGCGGCATGCCGCGGTTCAGATAATCGTAGCCGAACACGTTCATGTTGAGGCCGTAGGTGTAGTAATATTTGTCGAACAGATTCTTCGCCCACAAGCTAACCGACATATTGTCGTGCGCATAGGTTAATCGCGCATTGGCGAGCCAGTAGCCCGGATTTGCGCATGTAATCGCCTTACCCGCGAGCGTTATGTTCGATCCCGCTGGGGGTGTATCGCACGGTGTCTGCCCATAATTCTTGAACGGATCAAAATAGTACTTGCCCATGTAGGACGCATCACCGCGCAAGGTCAGCTTGTTGGTGCCGTCATCGATCATATCCCAGTCGAATCCGGCCTGGAACGTAACCTCCGGCGCGTTCGGGAAGGGATTGCCGTTGACGTTCAATGTCGGGCTTGCCGGGTTTGCCGGATCGATCACATTGCCTTTGTACTTGCTGTTGAGATAGCCCAGCGAAGCATCGAAACGCAACGTATCGGCCACCTGCCAGGCGAGTTCGGCCTCGCCACCGAACAGGCGACCATTGGCGCTGCGCGTGAAGGTTGTAGCGCCAACCACCTGCGTTACTTGGTGATTCGAATACTCGTAGTAGAAGCCCGCGAGGTTAAGTTGGACGCGGCGATCGAACAGCCGGGTTTTGAGCCCCGCCTCATATGCATTCAGCTTTTCAGGCTGGATATAATAGACTTGATTGACGCCCTGATAGGCAAGCCCGTTGAAGCTGCCGCTGCGGTAACCGCGACTGTACTGGAGATAGCCCATGATATCATCGGCGAACTCATAGCTGACATTGATACGGCCGGTTAGCCTGTTTGCCTTTTCGCGCTGCTCAAGCGGCGCGAGATTGGGGTTGTATGGATTGCTGTAGGGGATCAGGTTGACAACCGGCGTCGTACCGTCGAGCGCATAGAGGAAAGTGCTGCCGTTAAGGTAATTGACCTTATCCTGGGTGTAGCGTGCACCCACCGCCACGGTCAGCCGCTCGGTCGTTTTCCAGGTTACGTCGCCGTAGATCGCCTTCGAGGGGCGCGACACGTCAAAACGCTGTTCGCCGAGGATCGGGGTGAACGGAGGCGCGCCTGCCCCGGCGCAGCCCGCCGAAAAGCTACCCCCCATGCCGCCATTGCCCGTATTATTGATCGCGATGTCGGTCTGGAGTGCAATCAGCGAGCGTGCATCAAGGAAGCCGTTGGGATTGATCTCGATCGCGTCGCAGAATCCGGCATCGCCAGGCCCCAACGCCGGATTGGCGGCAAAGGCTGGGATATAGCGGATCGCGTCGGGCGTTCCGATTGCGGCGTTATTGTAGCTGCCCGGAAGACCGGCGCCAAGCAGCAGCGGCCTCAGCGCCCCGAAAAAGTCCGGGTAGTTGACCGTCTTGACCTTGTCCCTGCCATAATAAAGGCCGGCAATGATATCGAGGCGGTCGTTCGAATAGCTGAAACGCAGATCCTGGTTGAAATTCTTGCTCGTCGACGTGAGGCCGATCGAGCAGAGATCGGCTGGGCCGCCATCGCAATCATCAGGATTGTTGATATAGTCGCCGGTGTCGTAGCCGGTAATCGAGGTGACGGAGAATTGGTCGCTGACATCCCATTTGATGTTGAGGGCTATCCCTTTCGACTTGCTGATGTTCTTACCTACCCGATCAACTGCGACCTCATTGTCACGCAGCAACCGCCCGCCTAGGAAAGGTTGCGGATCGTAACGCGAATAGCCGAGCGCATCCTGCCCGCCCGCGAGTTGACCACCTGCATAGGGCGCGGTGCCCCATGGATCGTCCTTCGCGGCATAGAGCTTCAAATTGATGTCGAGATCGGGATCGGGCCGGAAGCGGATCGAGATGCGACCGCCGATCGTATCGGTGGTCCCTAGGTCGCGCTCATTCCCAGGCAGTACATTGCGCTGCCAACCATCCCCTTTTGCAAAAGTACCGGCGACGCGGACGCCCAAGATGTCGGGAACCAGCGTCGCTTCAGCGGCGCCCTGCACCGTGAAAGTGTCGTAATTGGCATAGCCGGCGGTCAGATAGCCATTGGCCTCTCCCAGATCCGGCTTGCGCGTGAAGAAGCTGATCGCGCCACCCGTGGTGTTGCGACCGTAGAGTGTTCCTTGCGGTCCGCGCAGTACCTCGACCCGGTCGATGTCATAGAGTTGCAGGCCATGGCTCGCCCGGAAGCTCTGATAGACTTCATCGACATAGACGCCAACCGGCGACGCAGTGGAGGCGGAAAATTCGTTCGCCACTGAAATCCCGCGCAGCGAGAAATTCGGTTGGGTGCGACCATAGGGAGTGGTGACTTGCAGGCTGGGGATCGCGCCCATCAAGTCTGAGGTCTCCGTGATGCCGCGCGTGCGCAGCGTCTCGCCGCCTATGGCGGAAACGGCGGCCGGAACATCCTGCAAATTCTGTTCGCGCTTCTGCGCCGTGACGACGATTGTCTCAAGGCCACCTTCCTGCGCCTCGGGCTTTTCGCCCTGCGATGCAGCGTCCTGGGCATGTGCCGGCACTGCAAGCGCACACGCGATCGATAGCGCGGTGGCACAAAGCAAATTTGTCCTAAAGGCTGTGACCATGACTGTCCTCCCCACGGCATTTGTGATTTGGCGCCATTTGCCGCGCCTTGGGCTCATCGTCCAATTCAATTTGTTGGCGAACTATTCCTTCCACTCATTGATTGAGGATTGTTGAGCCTGCACCGGCGACGTCTCGTGGCGGAGCAAATGACCCCATACACTTCATTGGAATAGTCACGCTGAGCGCGCCCAGCGGGACGGATGCGCGCGCGCGAGGCGTTCCAATCCAGCTTTTCCAAACGGTGTATCGGTGTAATCGGCGGTGCCAACGGTTTTCCCTTGCCGAGTAGCAAAGGAAATCAGCTATTCGGGTGACCGTGAATGCACCATCTCTGTCGCCGTGAGCGGCGACAGCGCGCCTTGAAAGCAGCCCCGTCGACATCCGCGTATACGGGCTGTGCATTGTGCCGTTGTTGGATCATGAAGATGAGGTACGAATTCATCTGGCGATACGGATTCTCAGGCACGCCAAAGGGCCGTGTCTGGACGGCCGAATCGGTCGATGACCGAAGCCCTCATTCGCTTGCTTCCTGTGCACGGCTCAGAAGGCGACGCGGTCACTGCCCTTGAGACCGAGGATTTCCCTCGCTTCGGCGGGGCTCGCGGGTTCGTGACCCATTTCGGCGAGGATGCGCTTGATCTTCTCGACCTGCTGGGCATTCGAAGCCGCAAGGACGCCGCGTTCGATGAAAAGGCTGTCCTCGAGCCCGACGCGGACATAGCCGCCGAGCAACGCCGCCTGCGTCAGAAAGGGCATCTGGTGCCTACCCGCGGCGAGCACCGACCAGCGGTAATTGCCGCGTCCGAAGAGGCGATCGGCGGTTTCCTTCATATAATGAAGATTTTCGAGATCGGCACCGATGCCGCCCAATATGCCGAAGATCATCTGGACGAAGAAGGGTGGCTTCACCAGGCCGCGATCGACGAAATGGGCGAGATTGTAGAGATGGCCGACGTCATAGCATTCATGCTCAAATTTGGTACCCGCCTCCGCCATCGTCGTGAGGATCGTCTCGATATCGCGGAAGGTGTTGCGGAAGATATAGTCGTCGGAGCCGGTGACATAGTCCTTCTCCCACGCGTATTTCCAGTCGGCGATGCGCTTCGCGGCGGGGAAGAAGGCGAAATTGAGCGAGCCCATGTTGAGCGAGCAAAGCTCGGGCTTGAAACGCGCAGAGGCGGCGAGGCGCTCGGCGACCGGCATGGTGGCCGCACCGCCCGTCGTGATGTTGATGACGGCGTCGGTGCGCTGCCGGATCACGGGCAGGAAGCGGGCATAGACCTCGGGATCGCCGGTCGGCCTACCGTCCTCGGGGATGCGGGCATGGAGATGCAGGATCGCCGCGCCCGCTTCGGCGGCGGCGATCGACTGCTCGGCGATCTCCTCGGGCGTGACCGGGAGCGCGTCCGACATCGTCGGCGTGTGCGCCGATCCCGTCACCGCGCAGCTGATGATGACCTTGTTGCTCATGGCCAGACTCCATTCAATCGTCGAGGACGGCGACCGCGCGGGTCCAGCCTGCCGAAGCGCCTTTGATCTTGGTCGGGAAACACATCACGGTGAATCCGGAGGATGGAAGCGCTTCGAGATTATGCAGCTTCTCCAGATGGCAATAGCCGATTTCCCGACCCGCTTTGTGCCCCTCCCAGATCAGGTCGGCATTCCCGGTTTCGGCATATTTCTGCGCCGTGTAAGTGAACGGCGCGTCCCATGACCATGCATCGGTCCCTGTCACCCGGACACCGCGCTCAAGCAGGTGAAGCGTGGCTTCGCGGCCCATTCCACACCCCGCGTTGACATAGTCATCCGTGCCGTAGGCCGAACCGGCCCGCGTGTTGATGACCACGATGGTCAGCGGGCTGAGCTTGACGCCGATCCGATCGAGTTCAGCCCGAACATCCTCGGCGGTCACCACATAGCCATCGGGGAAATGCCGGAAATCGAGCTTGACGCCTGGTTGGCAGCACCAGTGGAGCGGAACCTCGTCGATCGTGATCGCCCGCTTGCCCCCATCCATCGTCGAATGAAAATGGTAAGGTGCGTCGAGATGCGTGCCGTTGTGCGTGATCAGCTCGACATGCTCGATCGCCCAGGCCTCGCCATCGGGCAGGTCGCTGGCCGTCATTCCGGGGAAGAAGGCCAGCATCTGTTCTCGTGTATCATCGTGCCCGAAATATCGGACCCGTGGACGAAAGGCCGCCGGATCCGATACGATATCATTCTCGATGGGCATCGAAATGTCGATGATGGACTCGGCGGTGGGAATCGTGATCATGAGAATATATTCCCGGCTAGAACTTATACCCGATGGTCACGCCATAGGTTCGCGGCTCCTCGAGGAAGCCGTTGACGCCAAATCCCACGATGCTGGAGCTGACAAAGGCGTTTGAGATGTACGTCTTGTTGGCGAGATTCTTGCCGTAGACGGTCACGCTCCAGCGATCGCCCGGATCGGTGTAGATCAGCGAGGCATTGAGCTTGGTCTTTGCCGGCTGCGACACCTGCGGAACGTTGAAGGCACTGAAATAGACCTTATCGACCCACAAGACCTCTCCGCGAAGGGCAAAGGATCCATGGTCCGAGCGCACGGTATATTGTGCCATGGCGTCGACCGTCCATTTGGGGGCTTGCGGCAGGCGGTTGCCGGCGTTGTTGAAAGCCGGTGCGCCGGTCGCCGGGTCGACGGTGCGCCCGTCACCTCCGGGTCGCGCGGGATCGATACTGATGAAACTGTCGAACTTGGCGTTGAGATAGGAGCCGGTCAGACCCAGTTCTAAGTCGGGCGTGGGGCGCGCGCGCAACTCGAGCTCGGCACCGTAGATCGTCGCTGTCGCCGCATTCTCCAGCGCGAGTGACGCGTTGACCACCTTGCCGACCTGGAGATCCTTGTAATCATAATAAAAGCCGGCAAGATTTATGCGGAGCCGCCGATCGAGGAATTCCGATTTCAGGCCCCCTTCATAGGCCGTGACCTTCTCCGGCTTCACGGGCGGCTGCACGCCGCCGACATTGTAGGTGCCGCTTTTGAAGCCTCGCGAAACCGAGGCGTAGAGCAAAGCGTCGGGCGTGATTTGATACTCGAGCGCCACTTTCGGCGTGAAGGATCGGAAGGTCTTGTGCGGTTGGCAGGTCGGGACCGATGGGATATCGGCTCCGCACTGGGCGAGCGGCGCGACGGGATTGGCGGGCGAATAGGGTCGCGCGAGGTCGAACTGAAGCTGTTCGGAAATGCCTTTTCGCTCGATGCTGTAACGGCCACCGACGACGAGGTGAATCTCCGGGGTCAGATTGTAGGTCGCTTGCCCGAAGATGGCGCCGGCATCAGTCTCGAGACGCCCGCCGGCATAATAGCCCTGGCGGATGACGCCGGGACCGCCGAAGCCAATATCATTGTAGGGAATGATGATCGCGCCGGCGTCATTTTCGTGGAAATAAAATGCCCCCAGCAGCCATCGGAACCGGTCGGATTCGGACGAGAGCTGAAACTCCTGGCTGAACTGTTTGTCGTCTTCGTTCTGGAAGATCGGCGCGAGACGAAAACTGGTGGAATCGAGGTCCGATCCGGTAATGTATTTCGTGCTGCGATAGGCCGTGATCGACTTGGCTGTGACGCCGCCGAATCGATATGCAATCTCGCTGCTGACACCCCAGATCGTGCGCCGGTTGAACGGATCGGCTTCGTTTGCGATATCGCGCGGATTGCTTGCGGTGACGCCGCCGAACTGAATGCCGAAAGGTGTGATTGTCTGGCCGCTGGCAGTCTGGCCCGCGGGTCCGAAATAATGATAGCCGTTCGCGTTGTCATTTTCTCGATGATAGTCGGCGATCAGAGTGATGGTGAGATCGTCGGCGGGTAAAAGCTTCAGCGTACCACGGATCGAACGGGCATTGGTGTCGTCGATCCTAGTGCCGGTCGTGATGTTTCGGCCATAGCCGTTGCGGTCGTCCGTCGAGAAAGCGATCCGCGCGAGCACTTTATCAGAGACAATCGGGCCGCTGACGGCGCCGTCGAACGCCAAACGACCATAGTTGCCGACCGTGACATCGCCATAACCCGAAAACGTGTCGGTGGGCTGGCGCGTTATGAGGTTGATTGAGCCGCCGGTCGCGTTGCGGCCATAGAGCGTGCCCTGTGGCCCGCGCAGAACTTCCACGCGATCGACGTCGTAGAATGCGCTGAGCGCTGCGGCGCCGCGCGAAATGAACGCGCTGTTGAGGTGGAAAGCGATACTTCCCTCGGCGCCGGTGCTGAGGTTGTCGAGGCCGATGCCGCGCAGCGAGATTCTCGCGACGCCGAGCTGCTGGCCGAGGTTGAGATTGGGGACGGCGGCCTGCAGACCCTCGATGCTGTTGATGCCCGCCTTCGCGAGGTCATTGCCGGATAGGGCCGTCACCGCGAGAGGAATTTTCTGCACCGACTCGCTGCGCTTCTGCGCAGTCACGATGATGTCCTGAAGACCGGCGCCCTGATCCTGTGCGGCGGGCGTCGATACGGCCTCCGGCTGCGGAGTGCTCGCAGCCGATGAAGCCGGCTCAGTCTGTGCGTAAGCGCTTGTGCCAACGACCGCAGGCAAAAGAAGTCCGATCCGCGCGGCGCGCGGCCAAAGCTTATCCATTTCGTAATCCCCTCCTCGTTGGACGCCGACGCGGTTCATGCGGCGCCTTTGGTTTCCTACCCCGCTATGCGGCCAGGTTCTGGCGCGCGGTCTCCTCCATCTCTGCCATTGCCGTGGTGTTGGGCGGCGGAACGAGCGGACCGCGACGCAGGGCCTGCTCCATGATCCGCTCGCGCGAGCCCTCCGCCATGCGGAGCAACTGCTTGAAGTCGACGCCAGTCAAGCGACCGTGGCGCTTCACGACCTCGCCGCGCAGGACCACCGTATCGATGTTGGAAACGTTAGCCTGCAGCACGACCGCGCCCACCATGTCGTTCAGCGGCATGAGGTTGAAGTCGTTGGGCGCGATGAGAACGATATCGCCATCCTTGCCCGGCGTGAGCGATCCCGTGCGATGATCAAGACCCATCGCTTCCGCGCCGTTGATCGTCATCCACGCGATCGCGTCACGTACCTTGAATGGGATATCCTCAGGCATCCGACCTTGCGCATTGACCGGATCGTTGGCCAGGACGCGCGCGTCTTGAAGACCGAGGCGTGCCTGCGTGAGTAGGTCGCCACCGTTGCAGGAGATAACGTCGGCCCCAAGTGTAGGCTTGATGCCGACATCGTGGGCGCGGCCGATCAAGGGGTGGCCCATGCCCATCTGCAGTTCCGTATCGGGCGTGCATGAAACCTTGGCGCCATTATCGGCGAGCAGGCGAAGTTCGTTGTCTGTCACGGAATTGCAATGCACATGGACCTGGTCGGGTCCAAGGAGTCCGGCCGCCGCGAGTTCCTCTATACCGCTGCAAAAAGCGGAGCCCCAGAAACAGTTCGTGTGAATTGTTTGCTGCACGCCAAGTCGGCGGCCTGTCATGATCTCCTTACGCGTCGAATCGAACGGATACATCCCGACCTCGGTGATCGCGACCGCCATGCCCAGCCGCTGATCGTCCGACGAAAAATGCTGCGTCCTTATCCGTTCCGCATCGGCGATGCGTTGGTCGACGCTCGTAAAATAAGGCCGGTCGACCGGTGCTGGATAGAAGCCGTAGGCATAGAGGCCAGCAATCCGGGCGTCCCGCAGGCCGCGGATGGCCTCATCGGCATGTTCCGGACTGTGCGACGTATGTGAGAAGTCATAGAGCGTCGTGATCCCGGCGTTCAGAGCTTCTAGGGCGCCGATATAATTGCCCACATAGACATCTTCTGGCGTATAGACGGGCGAGATGTTGAAGCGGATGCAGCGCATATACTGCATGAGGCTCATGTCGGCGCAAATCGCGCGTAGCTGAGTCTGCCAAGTATGCCGATGCGTATCGACCATGCCTGGCATTACAATCGTGCCGGTCGCGTCGATCTCCTCTGCCTCATCATGGTGAAGGTTTTGACCGATCTCAGCGATGCGTCCGTTCACGATCAAAACATCCCCACTGGGCACGTCGCCGATCGCAGGATCGCCGGTGATGACATAGCCGTTACGGATCAGGATCGGTCTCACAGTTTCGTTCCCCTACCATCTATTTTTGTGACGGAAGCCAGCGTAGGCTGCGCGTCCTTGATCGAGTGATACGAACGTTCCACTCACATGTCAATTCGGGGCGCTTTTGGGGGAGAAGATGATTGAAATTACCAGATATTAAGCCAAAAAAGGCAATCTCCAAGCCGCAAACGGAACGACCGGATCTGCGCGAGCAGATCCTGGACGCCGCCGAGTCGCTGTTCGCGGACCGGGGCTATTTCGGCGTTTCGGTGCGAGAAATAACGGATGCAGCGTCCACACGGCTCGCCGCTGTGAATTATCATTTTGGAACCAAGGAAGCGCTGTTCACGGAAGTCATAGAACGCCGCAGCGCGTGGTTGAACGAAGAGCGGCTGCGAAGGCTTGCGGAGCTGGACCTCGATCCAGATCGCCCGGAAGCATCGGCTCGACTTCTCATCCGCGCATTTTACGGCCCCCTCTTGAGCCGTTTTGAATCCGGTGAGCCGGGGTGGATGAATTATTGTCGCCTCATCTCACAGATAGCAGGCGTGCAACTCTGGATGGACGAAATAGTTGCACCGCTATTTGATGAAATATCTCGCCGATATGTCGAGGCGATGATATCTATCAAACCAAAGTCATCGCGCGATGATGCCTTGCAGGCCTATCAGTTTATTCTGAGCTGTACGCTGTACACATTCGCCGACAATCGCCGGATCGATCACATGTCGGGTGGGCGACTTTCTTCACGGAACATCTCGGTGACCCTGAAGGCCATGGAGGACTTTTGCGTGGGGGGATTGTTATCGTGTCTTAGGGTACAGGGCATTGGCAAGCTCGATGGTTGATGCCGCTCACCGTGATTGCCTGCTTGATTGAACGAATGTCCGCCATGAGGGCGCTCTTCCGACGTAGGTGAATTTGTGACGTAGGGCATGGTAGGATATGATACGATACTGCTTCTTATTGTTCAGTCCCACTATTCACGGATGCATCTAAGTAACTGACGTTTATAATAATTATGGTGGAAAGCCGCGCTCTTAATCAGCGGTTCCGAGCCGTGACGCTTATCGCGAAGCCGCCCAACGAGGGCGCTGCCAATACGGCTGTCTCCGGTCGCTCGGCGGCAAGCGCTGGATGGGCGCAGAACAGCCCGTGAGCTGTGAGAACTCGATAGGATCCTTCTCGACATCCGACACTGCGGTTGCCGCGTCGATCACGTCGGCCCAATCTTGCAGCATCCGCCTTCGCGGGGTGAGATAGAGCGCGCTGTTATAGGCGCCGCGCACTTCGTCCTCATCCTCGTGGGCGAGCGCCATCTCGATCCAGTCGGGCTTGTAGCGTTCGGCTTCGTTCGCCCAGGTCGAGCCGAGCCCCCGAAACCCATGCACCGTCTGCCGGCCAAGATAGCCCATGCGGTAGCAGGCATAGATCATGGTGTTCTCGGAAATAGGCTTTCCAGGCTTGGCTCCGGGAAAGAGGAACGCATCGTTCGTCGCCTGCAAGCGGCGCTGAACGATCATTGCGGCCTGGCGGGACAGCGGAACAAGATGCTCACGTTCCATCTTCATGCGCTCCGGCGACAGACGCCATAGCGGGTTCGGTCCATAGAGATCCTCGAACTCGTCCCTGGCCGCGAAGCGGGTTTCGCTGGTTCGGACCCATGTGAGCAAGGTGAACAGCAGCGCGTCACGGGTGATCTCGCGGCGGCGCGGCGTGTCCTCGCCGTCATAGGCGAAGATCGCCCGCACCAGCTTCGGAAACTCCGCGAGCGGCACGCGCGCCATGTGCCTGACGGGCGGCTTGGGCTTGAGCGCATCGTTGAGGCCGAGCGTCGGATCGATGGTCGCCCAGCCGCTCGCGATCGCGAAGCGATAGATCTGGCTGACGTTCTGCTTGAGGCGACGGGCGATATCGAGGGCGCCGCGCGCTTCGACCGCGCGGATCATCTCGAGAATCTCGGGCGGGTCGATTTCCGTGATCGGACGCTTCCCGATGACCGGAAAGACGTCGCGCTCCATCCGGTTGATGACGCGCAGGGCATGGGCCGAGTCCAGCCCTTCAATACGATTGGCGTGCCAGGCCCGCGCAATCTCTTCGAACAGCTTGAGCGCGGCCCTCTGCTTCTTCGCCCGCTTCCTGGCCTCGGCGGGGTCCTCACCCTGATCGAGCAGCCGCTTGGCTTCGGTCCGCTTCTCGCGGGCGATCGCCAGCGTGACGGTCGGATATTTGCCGAAGCTCAGCAGTTTTTCCTTGCCGTCGAAGCGGTATTTCAGGCGCCAGAGCTTCGATCCGTTCGGCTGGACGAGCAGGTGCAGGCCTTCTCCATCGGACAGCTTGTAGGGGCGCTGCCGCTTGGTGGCGTATTTGACCTCAAGTTCTTTCAAAGCCATCTGGGGGTATCGCCTGTTTTGGGGACAGCCGAAAAATACCCCCAAAATACCCCCAATCCAAATCGCCGTGGGTGGCCGCAGCGGGTCGCACCGGGACGCCGGCGTACGCAACGGGACGCGAAAAATATTTGATTTTCCTCGAAAAATGTCTGCCAGTGGCCTCAGTGGGCCACCGGTGGACAATCCGGGATGGTAGCGGAGGAGGGACTCGAACCCCCGACACGCGGATTATGATTCCGCTGCTCTAACCGGCTGAGCTACTCCGCCCCGAAAGACCGCCCGTGGGCGAGCCGCGCCTATAAGCAGGCGGTCTGCGCCGGTCAATATCGTCCGCGCATGCCGCGAAAATTCCTTTCAAACGCCGTTTCCCACAGTCCGTCGCGGTAATGGTGGGCGGCGAGGCCCGCGATCGTCAGCGGCCGGGCCCGGAAATCGCGCCGCAGTTCGGCGAGCAGCTTGCGCGCCGCTGCTGGATCGGCCTTGTTCTGGACCGTGATGTGCAGGCGCGGCGTGCCGCGGTCCTGCGCGGCGAGCAGGCCCACGAAACGGTCCGCGATGCGCGCCCGGATCTCCAGCAGGGTGGGGCTTTCGACGCGAAATGCGACGCCGCGATCGAGCAGGTAGATGTCCGAAACACGTGCCACCGGCGGCGGCGTGTCGGCGACGATGGCGCGGATCAGCCGGGCGAGTTCGTCGAGGACCGATGGCGGCAGATGATGGAACAGCGTGATATGCGCCGCCACGCGATTGCGGCTGGGCGGATAATGGGCGGTCCGCAGCGCGTCGAAGAAGCGCTGGTCGGCCGCGCCCGTCGTTGCGGTAACGACGACGGGCGCGGCGCCAGAGGCCCGGACGGGAGGGGGATTGCCCGGGTCGCCAGTCACGAGAAGGGATGGGCGCGGCGGGAGGGGGGATGGCCATCGTCCATGGGACGCCCTTTCTCGATGTCGGGCGCTTTCGGCCAATCCTTTGCGGCAATCCAATCGATTTCCTGGGTCACAATGATCGCCTGCGCCGATGAGAGCGAAAAAGCGCCCCGTTACAAACTGTTCCAGAAGCGATGCAGCGCCGCCGCGACCGCTTGCGGGCGTTCGGCGATCGCCCAATGCCCCGCATCCTCGATGACCGTCAGCGGCGTGCCAGTGCGGGCGGCATAGCGCTGCGCCACCGCCAGAGCGACATAGGGATCGTTCGCGCCCCAGATCAGCGCGCCCCGCGCGGGAAGGTCCGGAAGGTCGCGCGCCCAGTCGTGCCGGAAGCTGAGCCCCTTCGCCGAGCGGTAGAGGCGCAGGATCGCGCGGCGCTTGTCCCTGCCCGCCCATTGCCGCGCCTCTTCCTCCGCTATGGCGGCGGGAAGCCCCTGCGCGGCGAGTCCCTTCGCCAGCGCTGCCGGCCGGCTCAGCGCCATGAACAGTTCGCCGAGCAGCGGCGTGTTCCAGATCCGCGCGATGCGGTGGCCGCGATAATCGGGGTCGATCACGGCGTTCGACACCGCCCAGCTTCGGATGAGGTCGGGGCGCAACATCGCGACGCGCTGCGCGATCAGGGCGCCCCAGTCGTGGCCGACGATGTCGATCGGGCCATGCGCGCGCGCCAGCGCCGCCGCCTCCCCCACCGCCCAGTCGGCATAGGCCTCTTTCGTCGCGGGGAAATACGCGGGCAGCGGGGCCGTGAAGCCGGGCAGTGCGGGCGCCGCGACCGGCGCATCGCCGAGGTCGAGCGCGTCGAGTAGCGGGCGCCAGACCGCAGGGCTGTCGGGAACGCCGTGGAGGAAGAGTTTCGCGGTCGCCATCGTCGCTTCGCCTTTCCTTCGCCCTTCCGAACGCGCGGCCCTATCCGTACGGCGCAAGGCTGCCAGCCGTCCCGGCTTTCGCCGCGACGGCGCTTGTCCTACATCTCCCCGCGCTCGCGCCGGATCTCATACCATTTCTGCACATTGGCATTATGCTCGGACAGCGTGCGCGCAAAGATATGGCCGCCGTCGCCCTTGGCGACGAAGAAGAGATAGTCGTTGGGTTCAGGGTCGAGAACCGCCGCGATCGACGCCTTGCCGGGATTGGCGATCGGCCCCTTCGGCAGACCGACCATCGCATAGGTGTTGTAGCCGTTCACCGCCTGGATTTCGGACCGCAGGATACGACGGCCGAGCGGCTTACCCCTGGTGATCGGATAGATGATCGTCGGATCGGCCTGCAGCTTCATGCCGACCGCGAGCCGGTTGGTATAGACGCCCGCGACGGTGCGACGCTCGGCGGGGACGCCGGTTTCCTTCTCGACGATCGAGGCGAGCGTGATCGCCTCGCCCCGGTCCTTCGCCGCGGTGCGCGGGGTGCGTTTCGCCCAAAGCTCGGCAAAGGCCTTGTCCATCGCCGCCTGCATCCGCTTCAGCACCGCGGCACGGCTTTCGCCGGTGGTGAAGGCATAGGTATCGGGCAGCACGCTGCCCTCCGCGGGCACCGCCACCTCGCCCGTCAGGCGCGGTTCGGCCATCAATCGCTCCCACACCATGATCGAGGGCATGCCTTCGGGAATCATCACGAAGCGCTGCACGGTCTTGCCCGACTGCAGCAGCGCGAGGATATCGCCGGCGCCCATGCCCTTCTTCACTTCATATTCGCCGGGTTTGATCGGCTTGTCAGAGCCGAGGAAGCGCGCCCGGTTGCGGAAGGCGGACGCCGACGCGACGCCAGCCTTCTCGAGGATCTCGCCCGCCTTCGCGATGCTCGCGCCCGGCGGGATGACGACCACCGTATCGCGCGGCGCGCCGCCCGAGCAGGCGGCGAGCAGCAGCGCGAAGATCGCAATCGTCAGCCAGCGAAACGGACGCACCCAAGTCTCCCGTCAGTCCTTGCCCGGCGGCCTAAAGCCACAAAAGCCTCGCTTGTGCAGCATGCTTTTGTGTCCTTTGCGGCTTTAAGCCGGGCCCGGTCGAGCGCACGCGCCTGCTAAAGCATGGCGGCGCAATGTAGGAAAGAGGTTTCAGTCCGGCTCGAGCTACTCCTCGACCGCCTTGACGATCAGGCTGGCGTTGGTGCCGCCGAAGCCGAAGCTGTTGTTGAGTGCGGCGCGCACCGGGCGCTTCCTGGCCTCGTGCGGGACGAGATCGACGCCCTCGGTCCCCTCGTCGGGGTTGTCCAGGTTGAGCGTCGGGGGGACGATCTGGTCGCGGATCGCGAGGATGCAGAAGATCGTCTCGACCGCGCCGGCGCCGCCGAGCAGGTGGCCGATCGCCGACTTGGTCGAGCTCATCGACACGTCGCTGATCGCGTCGCCGAACAGGCGCTTGACCGCGCCGAGTTCGATCGTGTCGGCCATCGTCGAGGTGCCGTGCGCGTTGATATAGTCGATGTCGTCCGGGGTCATGCCCGCCTTCTTCAGCGCCATCTCCATCGAGCGATAGGCGCCGAAGCCGTCGGGGTGCGGCGCGGTGACGTGATAGGCGTCGCCCGACAGGCCGTAGCCGACCACCTCGGCATAGATTTTCGCGCCGTGCGCCTTCGCATGCTCATATTCCTCGAGCACGACGACGCCCGCGCCCTCGCCCATCACGAAGCCGTCGCGATCCTTGTCATAGGGGCGGCTCGCCTGTTCGGGGCGGTCGTTATAGCTCATGTTGAGCGCGCGCGCCTGCGCGAAGCCGGCGATGCCGATCGGGCAGATCGTCGACTCGGCGCCGCCCGCGAGCATGATGTCGGCGTCGCCGTCCTTGATCATCCGCGCCGCGTCGCCGATCGAATGCGCGCCGGTCGAGCAGGCGGTAACGACGGCATGGTTGGGGCCCATCAGCCCGTATTTGATGCTGACCTGACCCGAGATCAGATTGATCAGGCGGCCGTGGACGAAGTGCGGGCTGACGCGGCCGGGGCCCTTTTCGGCGAGCAACAGGCTCTCGCTCTCGATGCCCGGCAGGCCGCCGATCCCCGACCCGATCGAACAGCCCGCGCGCAGCTTCTGCTCGTCGGTCATCTCGGTCAGGCCGGCGTCCTCGATCGCCTGCCCGGCGGCGTCGATGCCATAAATGATGAAAGGGTCGACCTGGCGCTGCACCTTGTGATCGACGCGCTTCATCGGGTCGAAGCCATATTCGTGATCCGCCGGCTTCACCTCGCACGCGATCGTGCATTTCTGGTCCGACGCGTCGAAGCGGGTGATCGTCCCCGCGCCCGACTTTCCGGCGATCAGATTGGCCCAGCTCGTTTCGACGTCGCCGCCCAGCGGCGTCACCAAACCCAAACCCGTCACCACAACCCGGCGCATAGTCATTCCTTTCGTCGGGCCTCGCCTCTTCGGGGCGCGGCATCATCTTTGTCGGGGCATGCCCAAAAAAAAGGCTTCCCGGCCATGGCGCGCAAGCGCTGGGAGCCGGGAAGCCGGAAACGCGTGGGCGGCGTCGCCGCCGCGTCCGGCCGCGCCGGACCGAACGGGCCTAGCCCTTGTTCGCTTCGATATAGTCGATCGCATCCTTGACGGTGGCGATCTTTTCCGCCGCATCGTCGGGAATCTCGACGCCGAATTCTTCTTCGAACGCCATCACCAGTTCGACGATATCGAGGCTGTCGGCGCCCAGATCGTCGATGAAGCTCGCTTCCTCGGTGACTTTGTCGGCTTCGACGCCCAGATGCTCGACGACGATCTTCTTAACCTTTTCGGCCGAATCGCTCATGCACAGTTCCTTTTTTCTGACTGTCTCGTGAATGTTGGAATTTGCCCTAGTGTCCGTCAGCGGGGCTGGCAAGAGGCTGGCGTCGCGACCGCGGCCAGGCGCCGCATCGACACACCGCCCCCGGACAAGGCGCAGGCCGACCGTCGCCCCCTTTCTGCTGTTCGGCCACCTGTCCCCGGAAATAGGGGGTAGAGCCGCCGGCTTCAAGGACGAACCCACGGCCGATCGCGATGATCATGCCCCCGGAAAGCGGCGCGGGCCGTATTCCGGTCAACCGCGCGGGGTGGCCAGCACCACGCCCGAATCGCGCAGCGCCGCCGCGGCGTGCCTGACCACGGCGGGCGTAATCATGAACTGGCCGAGCACCTTTTCGGGCGCTGTGTCTTCCGGCTGCCGCGTATAGGTCAGCAGGCGCTGCCAGAGCTGGCGCGCTTCGGCCAGCCGGCCCTGCCGCGCCAGGACGATCGACCGCACGACCAGATATTGCGGCTCCATGTTGCTGGGCGACGGCATGCCGTCGAGGATGGCGCGCGCCTCATCGACTTCGCCGCGCTGCGACAGCACGAACGCAAGCGTGACCGCCGGAACCCCCGCATAGCTGGCGTCGAGCGCGAGCGACCGGCGCAGCAGCGCCTCTCCATTGTCGCCGACGCTGCACGTCAGCTTGAACAGCCCGATGAAGCCGGCCATGTCGGGATCATAGGGATTGAGCCGGACCGCGGCATTGCCCATCGCCTCCCCCGCGGCGCAATCGCCGGCATAGAAATGGGCGCGCGTGATCGCGAACAGGCCGGCCGGCGTGTTCGGACCGTTTTCATAGGCGCGCTCGGCCAGCCCGCGCGCCTCGGCGAAGATCGCCTTGCCCTGCGGCGTCCCCCGCTGCGGCCCCCAGTCACCGAACCGAAGCCAGGACAGCGCATTGAGCAGCACCGGGTCGCGCGGCGCGCGCTCGACCGACGCGCGCAGGCAGTCGCCGACCCTACGCGCCCCTTCCGCGGTGCGATTCTGCCGCATCCGGCTGAACTGGGCCAGACAGGGGTAGCCGGGAGCGTAATCGTCGGGCTGACGGCGGAGCTGGTCGCGAACGATCACCCCGTAATCGCCGGCGATCTGGGCGATCGCGGGCTCGAGCTGACCGAATTCGGGCACGTCGCCGTCATTCACCCGCACCTGCGTCGACCAGATGGCCCGCTGGTCGGCGACGCGATTGAGCACCAGCGTTACATCGACCGGCCCCTCGACCGTCCGCACCACCGAACTGTCGAGTCGGTAATCCGCGCGGTCGCGCCGGTCGTCCTCGCGGCTCCGCGCGCTCAGCAGGTCGACGAACTCGAAGCGGCGGATACCGTCGCGCAGCTTGCCGTCGAGCGCGCGCGCCAGCGCCCGCGAAACCGCGCTCTCCCCCGCTTCGGGGGCGCTGATCTCGACCAGCGGCATCGGGTCGATATTGCCCTGGAATACCGCCTGCTGCCCGCGCCAGGCCCACCATCCCGCGAGCGCCGCGAGCCCCGCCAGAACGAGCACGGCGAGCAGGACAGTGCGGCGTCCGCGCCGCAAACGCGCCGGGGGCAACGCGGCGGCTTCGTGCGAAGGCGTCGCGACCGGGTCGACCGATGCCGCGGCGGACGCTTCCGCAGCATTTTCGGCGGAGCGGGCCGGCGGCGGCGCGGCACGATGCTGGACGACGATTTCATAACTGCCCTGCGGAACGCGCAGGCGGTGCACCCAAGGCGTATCGGCATAATAGCGGTCGAGCAGGTTGCGCAGGCGCCCGACCATGACGCGGGGATAGCTGTCGAGCGAGGGATCGAAATCGTGGCTGCGCCCCAGCGCCTCGGTCGCGATCTCATAGGCCTTGGGCGCGCTCCGCGCGCCGCGCAGCCGGTGATCGGCCAGATATTGCAGCAATCGCGACAACACCGGCGAGCGAACGAACAGCGGTGATTCGAGCAGGCGGCGCAGCTCCTGTTCGACGATCCGGTCGCCGGCGTCGCTGCTCTCCGACTCGTTCGTTCCTGTATGATTCATTCTACCCTCGATGCTCCCCGACGAGCTGCTGCGGTAGATACGCCAATCCCGGAGCACGACCAGACACCGTTACGGCCATGTAACGGTAACAGATAGGCCGGAACGCGCCATGCTGAAAATTGGTTCCCGCCAATCCGGCCAAAATCCGGTGAAACAATCTTAGCATTTGGTTATCAAGTAGCGACAACCCGCTACGTGACCCCATGTAACTATCATTTCCCCGTCACCGCTGCCACCTTTCAATCGTCGCGGTGCCCCCCACAACACCGTGGTCTGGTCTGAGACATGTTCTCAGTTCGACGAATTGAAGCCGGTGGGTTGAAGAATGCGAGCTGGTCCCTGGCATTCTTCGCAACACCTGTCGGCTTCATACACTGAGACTTTGCCGGAGGGGACATAGCCCCACCTGTGCCCCCTCCGGCAGGTCCGCTCTCCCCCCTCATCACCACGATCAGAAGCGTGTCCGGACTTGTCCGGTCCGCGCCGTATCCCGCAATATCGGGCGTCGGCGCCAATCCGTCGTGCGATGAAAGGGCGCCGGCTCGTGCCGACGCCCATGGTGCTGCCGAAACGCTTCGGCTCAGCTTTAGCTTTTCGTCGCGGCGCCGGCCTGACACGGGCCGGTGTGCGTGCTGACCACCTGCATCACCATTTCCATGTCGCCGCCGGTCGGGATCTTGCCCTTGGTCGTGATGGTCACGTCGCTCTTCTTCGCTTCCATCGTTCCGGCCATCGCCATGTCCATCGTCTGGCCGTTGGCGGTGCAGGTGCCCGCGACGTCGATCTTGCCGCCAGCGACATCCTTCTTCGACCATTTGCATTCGCCGCCGTTGCCCGAACCTTCCTTGGCGAGTTCGGCCGCGATATCCTCCTTGTCGACCTGTTCCTGCGTGAAGCACTGGTCCATGCCGCTCGCGCCTTCGACCATCTGCTTCATGCCGGCCTTCATCTCGTCGGGCATGCCGGGGACCTCGAACTTGACCAGCTTGACCTCGGTCTTCCAGTTGCCTGCCTCGCGCTTCACCGGGCCGTCGCTGTTTGCCGACTTGCTGCATCCCGTCACCGCCATGGCAACGCCAAGGGCCGCGATCGTCACAAATTTCCTCATATATTCCATCCTTCTGCTGGATTGGGCGATAACCCCGATGCGATCCATTTGGTTGCCGTCACGCCACGTTGTCGTGGCAGGCAAACGATACCATATTCCTCGTGATGGCAATCCAGATTCGCACCTCGCTCGACGAAATCGACACCAGCGGCGATTATGTCCCGCACCGCCCCGCACGTCCCGACAAGGTCGAGGGCGGCAAGCGCTTCGAACTGGTCAGCGACTATCAGCCCGCCGGCGACCAGCCGACCGCGATCCGCGAACTGGTCGACACCGCGCGCGCGGGCGAGCGCGACCAGGTGCTGCTGGGCGTCACCGGATCGGGCAAGACCTTCACCATGGCCAAGGTGATCGAGGAATTGCAGCGCCCCGCGCTGATCCTCGCGCCGAACAAGATCCTCGCGGCGCAGCTCTATGGCGAGTTCAAGAGCTTCTTCCCGAACAATGCGGTCGAATATTTCGTCAGCTATTACGACTATTACCAGCCCGAAGCCTATGTCCCCCGCTCCGACACCTACATCGAGAAGGAGTCGAGCGTGAACGAGGCGATCGACCGCATGCGCCACTCGGCGACGCGCGCGCTGCTCGAACGCGACGACGTGATCATCGTCGCCTCTGTATCGTGCCTTTACGGCATCGGGTCGGTCGAAACCTATTCGGCGATGATCTTCGACCTCAAGAAGGGACAGGTCGTCGACAGCGGAGAGATCATCCGCAAGCTGGTGGCGCTGCAATACAAGCGCAACGATCAGGCCTTTTCGCGCGGCAATTTCCGCGTCCGCGGCGACAGCCTGGAAATCTTTCCCTCGCACTATGAGGATATGGCGTGGCGCGTCAGCTTCTTCGGCGACGAGATCGAGGAAATCACCGAGTTCGACCCGCTGACCGGAAAGAAGATCGCCAACCTGAATTATGTCCGCGTCTTCGCCAATTCGCACTATGTGACCCCCGGTCCGACCCTGAAACAGGCGAGCGAGGCGATCCGGCACGAACTGGCCGAACGGCTGAAGGAACTGGAAACCGAAGGACGGCTGCTCGAGGCGCAACGGCTGGAACAGCGCACCAATTTCGACCTCGAGATGATCGCGGCGACCGGAAGCTGCGCGGGAATCGAGAATTACAGCCGCTTCCTGACCGGCCGCCTGCCGGGCGAGCCGCCGCCGACCCTGTTCGAATATCTGCCCGACAACGCGCTGCTGTTCGTCGACGAGAGCCATCAGACGATCCCGCAGATCGGCGCGATGTCGAAGGGCGACCACCGCCGCAAGATCACGCTGGCCGAATATGGCTTCCGCCTCCCCTCCTGCATCGACAACCGGCCGCTGCGCTTCGCCGAATGGGATGCGATGCGGCCGCAGACGGTCAGCGTCTCGGCCACTCCCGGCACGTGGGAAATGGACCGTACGCAGGGCGTCTTCGCCGAACAGGTGATCCGCCCGACCGGGCTGATCGACCCGCCGGTGATCATCCGCCCGGTCGAGGAGCAGGTCGACGACCTGATCGCCGAGGCCAAGGCGACCGCGGCGCAGGGGTATCGCACGCTCGTCACCACGCTGACCAAGCGGATGGCCGAAGACCTGACCGAATATCTGCACGAGGCGGGGCTGAAGGTCCGCTACATGCATTCGGACGTCGAGACGCTGGAGCGTATCGAGATCATCCGCGACCTGCGGCTGGGCGTGTTCGACGTGCTCGTCGGTATCAACCTGCTGCGCGAGGGGCTCGACATTCCCGAATGCGGGCTGGTCGCGATCCTCGATGCCGACAAGGAGGGCTTCCTGCGCAGCGAAACCAGCCTCGTTCAGACGATCGGCCGCGCGGCGCGCAACGTCGACGGGCGCGTCATCCTCTATGCCGACCGCATCACCGGCAGCATGGAGCGCGCGATGCGCGAGACCGACCGTCGCCGCGAAAAGCAGCAGGCGTATAATACCGAACACGGTATCACGCCGACCACGATCAAGCGCAATATCGGTGACATCATCGCGCATGTTGCGTCGAAGGATCAGGTCACGATCGACCTGGGCGACAACAAGCCCGACCATATGGTCGGCCACAATCTGCGCGCCTATATCGCCGAGCTCGAAAAGAAGATGCGCGACGCCGCCGCCGACCTGGAGTTCGAGGAAGCCGGCCGCCTGCGCGACGAGATCCGCCGGCTGGAAGCCGACGAACTGGGCCTGCCCCCGGACGAACAGGTCGCACCGCGCGTGGGACGCTCGAACGAAGGCAAGCCGGGAACGCGCAAGGGACGCTTCGGGAAGCAGAGCAAGACGAAGTGGGGGCGGTAGGCGATTGAATTGCCGCGCCTGGCGCATGGGTGTCCGCTAGCGGACACCCGTCACGATCCGATCCGAAACTATGAATGAGCGGCGGCCAAGGACGGCAGCGGATCAGGATTGGGTTGACATGAGCGATAATGTCTCGTATAAAGGACAAGTGATCGAAGTTCGGCGAACGCGTCAGTTCGATAAATGGCTCCGCGCTTTACGGGATCGTCGGTCCCTGTTGCGGATTGCCGACAGGCTGAGGCGCTTTGCATCCGGCCATGCGGGCGACACGAAGCCGGTCGGCGATAGTGTGTACGAGTTGAGGCTCGCATTCGGGCCGGGATATCGAATCTATTATATGTGGCGCGATAGCACGCTGGTACTTCTGCTGATCGGTGGCGACAAGGATAGTCAGGCGCGCGATATTGCGAAGGCCAAGGAACTGGCAAGGAAAGCAGACAATGGGATTGAAGACGACGCGCTTTGACCCGGCCGACTATATCGAAACGGCCGAGGATATCCGTTTCTACCTCGAAGCAGCGATGGAAGGGAACGACCCCAAGCATATCGCCTGCGCCATCGGCGATGTCGCCCGTTCCAAAGGCATGAGCGAAATCGCTCGCAAAACGGGCCTTGGCCGGCAGGCGCTTTACAATGCGTTGTCGGAAAACGGCAACCCGACACTGGAAACGCTGACCGCCGTGCTGGACGCGCTCGGCCTGCAATTGTCGGTGCAACCCAAAAAGGCCGCCTGACCGCTTCGACAAAAGGACGATCCCCGCCGACGAGCGCCCTTGCTCCCCTCCCGTGCGCTGCCTAGGGTCCGCGCGCAACTGGGGAGAATGAGATGAAATCTGGTCTGTCGCTGATCGCCTTGGCGCTTGCCTTCGCAACGCCCGCCATGCTGCATGCCGAGGATGCCCCCGCTGACAAGGTAAAGGCGGAAAAATCCACCGACTATGAGCCGCAGGTTCGCACGACGAAGCTGTCGGGCACGTTCGGGGGGCAGCGCGTCGCCTATGCCGCGACGATCGGCGAAACGATCCTCAAGAACAAGGACGGCGTGCCCGAGGCCGCGATCGTCACCACATCCTATGTCAGGGAACCGCGCGATCCCAGCCGCCCGGTGACCTTCCTGTTCAACGGCGGCCCCGGTTCGGGTACCGTGTGGCTGATGATGGGCGCCTTCGGTCCGAAGCGCGTGGCGATCCCCAGCGACGCGCGCGACGACGGCGCTCCGCCCTATCCGATCGTCGATAATCCCGATTCACTGCTCGACGTCACCGACATCGTATTCATCGATCCCCCGGGCACCGGCTTTTCGCATCTGATCGGCAATGCCAAGCCCGAGGATTATTACGGCGTGACGCAGGATGCGAAGGCGGTCGCCGAAGTGATCCGCCGCTGGCTGAACGACAATGGCCGCTGGAACAGCCCCAAGTTCCTGGGCGGCGAAAGCTATGGCACGACGCGTTCGGCGGCGGTCGCCAACCAGTTGATGAACGTCACCTACAATGACGTCGGCCTCAACGGCATCATCCTGATCTCGACCGTGCTCGACTTTGCGGCCGGGTCCGACGCGCCGGGCAACGAGCTGGGCTTCATCACCAACCTGCCCTCGATGGCCGCAACCGCGCTCTATCACGGCAAGGCGAGCGCATCGTCGGTCGAGCAGTTCGTCGAGGAAGCGCGGCAATGGGCGATCGGCCCCTATGCCGCGGCGCTGCTGAAGGGGCAGAAGCTGCAGGGCGACGAGCGCGCGCAGATCCGCCGCGAGCTTTCGCGCTTCACCGGCCTGTCCGAAACCTTTCTGGAAAATGCCGACCTGCGCGTGACGCCGGGCCGTTTCTACAAGGAATTGCTGCGCGATCGCGGGCTGACCGTCGGACGGCTCGACAGCCGTTATACCGGCCGTGACTACGACAATGCCGGCGAAGAGCCCGACAACGATCCCAGCTTCTATGGCATCGACGCGAGCTATACCGCCGCGATCAACAGCTGGTCGCGCGAAACGCTGGGGTTCAAGACCGACCGCGAATATCAGTCGATCGGCGGCATCGGGCGGCTGTGGGACTGGCGCATCGGCGGGCGCGACACCAACGCCTATCTGAACGTCGCGCCCTATATCGGGCAGGCGCTGCGCGAGAACAGCGGACTGCGCGTGTTCGTCGGACAGGGCTATTACGACTTCGCGACGCCCTTCTTCGCCGCCGAATATTCGCTGTCGCGCACCGGCATCCCGCAGGACCGCGTCGAATATCAATATTATGCCGCGGGACACATGATGTATATCCGCGACGAGGACCGCCACAAGCTGGCGTCCGACATCCGCGCCTTCATCCGCGCGCGGTAAGGAAATGGACAGGGGCGCTTGATCGGCGCCCCTTTTCCGTTCAGCGCAGAACGCCCGCTGCCGCCTGTCGCCGCGCGTAGATGAAGAGCGCGATCGCGATGATCCAGACGCCAGCATAGAAGACCATGGGGAACGTCCCGAACAGGCGCTCCAGATCGCCATAATGCAACCCGAACTGATAGAAGCTGCTGACCGCAAGCCCGACCAGCGAGGCGGCGAACGCCGTCACCGCATGCCGGCTGCGCGCGAGCAACAGGATCGACCCCAGCACCGCGCCCCAGACGCCGAGCGCCCAGCCGGCGCTGGCCCATAGCGGAAAGCCGTGGAAATAGGCCTGCTGCTCGGGCGTGAAAGCGCTCAGATAATCGGCGTTGCGCAGCTTGGTCATCGTATAGTCGAACGCACCGATGGCGTTCCACAACAGGGTGAGAATGCCGACGATCCACAGATGGAACGGCGCCTTGCCCATTTCGCTCATATCTTCCTCCCTCCCCCGGAAAAGACGGAGCGATATCTATCATGTCCCGCTTGGCAAATCATCACCCAAGCACGATATGGCCGGCATGTGCGTCGTCGCCCTCGCCCGCCACGTCCATCCCGACTGGCCGCTGATCCTTGTCGGCAACCGCGACGAGTTTCATGCGCGGGCCGCCGCGCCGCTCGCGGAATGGGGCGACGGCAGCGGCATCATCGCCGGACGCGACCTGCAGGCGGGCGGAACCTGGCTGGGGGTGCATCCCGCAAGCGGGCGCGTCGTCGTCGTCACCAACGTCCGCGGCGCCCCGCCCGATCCCGGCCGTGAATCGCGCGGCGAACTGGTCGCCGACCTGCTGCGTGGTGACGGGCACTTCGCCGACCCGCAGTGCGCCGACCTCGACCGCTTCAACGCCTTCAACCTGCTGACGGTCGACCGGGGCGGCGCGCGGCTGCTGACCAACCGGCCGGAACCGCGCGTCGAAAGGCTGACGACGGGAATCCATGCGCTGGCGAACGAGCCGACCGACAGCCCATGTGCGCGGGCGACACGCCTGCGCGCGGCGCTGGCGTCAGCAACCGCGGCGGCGGCCGATCCCGAAACCTTGCTCGACATGCTCGTCGCGGACGACGCCCCGGCGCTGTTCCTGCACGGCGAAGCCTATGGCACGCGCTGTTCGACCCTCGTCGCCATCGCGGCGGACGGACGCGCACATATGGTCGAGCGCCGATACGAAGCGGGCGGCCGCCCCATCGGAACGACCGCCCTCGATTTTCGTACCGGTTTCTGAAGCCGCGGCGTCGGCCTACTTCGGCGCGAGCACCATCAGCATCTGGCGGCCCTCGGTGCGCGGATGCGCCTCGACCTTCGCGATCTCGGCGGTCATTTCGGCCACCTTCTGCAGCACGGCGAGGCCGAGCTGGGTGTGGCTCATCTCGCGGCCGCGGAAGCGCATCGTCATCTTGACCTTGTCGCCCTCGCCCAGGAAGTCGAACACCTTCTTCATCTTCACTTCGAAGTCGTGGTCGTCGATGTTCGGACGCATCTTGATCTCCTTGATCTCCTGCGTCTTCTGCGTCTTGCGGGCGGCATTGGCCTTTTTCTGGGCTTCGTACTTGAACTTGCCCACGTCGAGGAACTTGCACACCGGCGGGTCGGCGTTGGGGGAAACCTCGACCAGGTCGAGGCCGACCTCGGCCGCCTGTTCGATGGCTTCGGCAGTCAGCATTACGCCCAGATTTTCGCCTTCCTCGTCGATCACGCGGACCTTGGGAGAGGCGATGAACTCATTGTATCGCGGGCCGTTCTTCGGCGGCATAGGCGCCAGCGGGCGGCGGGTCATGGGCGGGCGTATAGCTGTATCTCCTCACATCATTTCGACAGGCACGCGGGCGCCCATGCGAAACATGGGCGGATGCGCGCACTGTCCATATAGTGAACGGGCGCGCGCCGTAAAGGCCGCGCGTGCCGATCGGGCGACACTTTCCGCCCGACTGTGGCGCCTATGCCACGCCCCGGCGCGTCACCATTTGGCCGGGGCGGGATCGACGACGCGGAAACCGCCGGCGCCCACCTCGCTGACCTCAAGCGCGCGAACCGCGATGCCGCGATTGTTGAATCGGAAGATGCCGTCGATACCGCCGAAACCGTCGGCCGCGAGCAGCCGGTTCACCGGAAAGGCGGTGCCGGGTTTCCAGTCGCGCGCGATGCGCACGGTCAGCAGCACCGAATCATAACCGAGGCTGGCGAGCCGATAGGGCGCCTTGCCGTAGCGGGCACGATATTTGGTCGCGAGCTGGCCGTAGAGACCGTCGGAAACGCTGGCGAACCACGCGCCGCGCATCGCGGCGTTGCTGCCGAGCGAGGCGTCGGTATTCCACAATTCGGTACCCAATATCTGCTTGCTGCCCGCGCCCTTGACGATCGGCACGGCGCGGATCGCATTGCCGCCGACATCGGCGATCAGCACCGCGTCCATCGCACCACCATTGGCGAGCCGCCGCGCCGCGCCGGTCAGCGCCGTCGCGGTGCGATCATAGGTTTCGACCGCGACCAGCGTCCCCCCGGCTTCGCGCACCGCGTCGCGGAACGCGGCCGCCGCGCGGTCGCCATAGACATTCTTGGGCACCAGCGCGCCGAAGCGCTGATGCCCCTTGCCGCGCGCGAAGGCGACGACGCGCTCGACCGACTGGCCCGGCACGAAGCCCAGGATGAAGACGCCGTTGCCCGCGACCCCGCTGTCGTTCGAGAAGCTGAGCACGGGCACCTTTGCCGCGCGCGCGATCGGCGCGACCGCCGCGACATCCTCGCTGAGCAGCGGACCCAGGATCAGGCGATTGCCATCGGCGACCGCCTGCCGCGCCGCCGCCGCGGCGCCGAGCGCCGTGTCGTAGGTGGTGATGCGAACCTTGTCGGCGCGCGTGTCGAGCAGCGCCAGCGTCGTCGCATTGGCGATCGCGGTGCCGACGTCGGCATTCGCCCCCGTCTGCGGCACGAGCAGCGCGACGCGGTGGCGATCGGTGTCGGTCGGCAGGCCAGGGCCCACGGTCTCGTCGGGGTTTTCGGGCGGCGGCGGCGCCGCGGGACCGCCCGATTTGGGCACGACCTGGCAGGCCGCGAGCAAGCCGCCGAGCGCCAGCGTCGCCATTCCACGCAGCAACCGGCGCCGCCGCAACGCATTGTCTTGGCGCTTGACGACGCTTTCTGCCATTTTCGGCGACATGCCGGATTCGACCATTTCTCAATCTCCCTTGCCCGGTCTCTATATCGTGGCGACCCCCATCGGCAACCTCGGCGACATCACGCCGCGCGCTGCGGCGTTGCTTGCCCGCGCCGACGTGATCGCCGCCGAAGACACGCGCGTGACGGCGAAGCTGCTGTCGCACCTGGGTTTGCGCGTTCCGATGACCCCCTATCACGACCATAGCGACGAACGCGCGCGCGCCGCGCTGGTTGCGCGCATGGAAACCGATGTGGTGGCGCTGGTGTCGGACGCGGGCACGCCGCTGATCTCCGATCCGGGGTATAAACTGGTGCGCGATGCGCGCGCGGCGGGGCGGCGCGTCACCACCCTGCCCGGCCCCTGCGCCGCGATCGCGGCGATCACCCTGTCGGGCCTGCCGAGCGACCGCTTCCTGTTCGCCGGCTTCCTGCCGTCCAAGGCCAAGGCGCGCGGCGAGGCCATCGCCGAACTCGCCGGGCTGCGCGCGACTTTGGTCTTCTATGAAAGCGGGCCGCGCCTCGCCGCGACGCTCGCCGCGCTGGCCGAGGGACTCGGCAACCGCGCCGCGGCCGTCGCGCGCGAGATCAGCAAATTATACGAGGAATGCATCACCGGCTCGCTCGGCGAACTGGCCGCACGCTATGCCGACGCGCCGCCGAAGGGCGAGATCGTCGTCATGGTCGCGCCGCCCGCCGACGACGCCGTCGAAGAGGCCGACGACGCGGCGGTCGACGATGCGCTGCGCACCGCGCTTGCCGATCAGCCGGTCGCCAAGGCGGCGAAGGCGGTCGCCAAACGCTATCGGCTCGACCGTCACACCATTTATGCCCGCGCGCTGGCGCTGAAGGACGAGGCGTGAACCGCGCGGTCGCCGAAGCGCGCGGCCGCCGCGCCGAAAATCGCGCCGCGTGGTGGCTGCGGCTGCACGGTTGGCGGATATTGGCCCGGCGGCTGCGCGTTCGCGTCGGCGAGGTTGATCTGGTCGCGCGGCGCGGGCGGACGGTCGCCTTCGTCGAGGTCAAGTGGCGCGACCGCGCCGCCGACCTCGACTTCGCGATCGACGCCTGGCGGCTACGCCGCGTCGCGGCGGCGGCGGAAATGCTCGCCCCGCGCTTCTCGCGGCCGGGCGACGCCATCCGTATCGACGTGATGCTGCTTGCGCCGCGGCGTTTGCCTCGCCATCTGGTCCACGTCTGGCAGCCCTGACGCGGCTCGCCTGGAAATTCGGTCGCCCCGGAAGGAGAATGAGATGACCCTGCGCGCCGCAGTGCAAATGGACCCGATGGACGGCATCAATATTGCCGGGGACAGCAGCTTTGCGCTGATGCTGAAGGCACTCGAACGCGGCCACACCCTCTATCATTACGACGTGCGTGGCCTGACATGGGAAGCGGGACGGCTGACCACTCCGGCGCATCCGGTGCTGGAGGTGAAGCGCGTGAAGGGCGACCATTACCGGTTCGGCGACCCCGTCACCCTCGACCTCGGCCGCGATGTCGATGTCGTGCTGATGCGGCAGGACCCGCCGTTCGACCTCGGCTATCTGACCGGCACCTGGCTGCTCGAGCGCATTCGGGACGAGACGCTGGTGGTCAATGATCCGGTGTCGGTTCGCAACGCGCCCGAAAAGGTGTTCGTGCTCGACTTTCCGCAGTTCATGCCGCCGACGATGGTCACGCGCGACCTGAACGCGGTGAAGGATTTCCACGCGCGGCACGGCGCGCTGGTGATCAAGCCGCTGCACGGCAACGGCGGCAAGGCGGTGTTCCGCATCGACGAGGCGGGCACCAATCTGGGCGCGCTGGTCGAACTGTTCGGACAGGTCTGGCCCGAACCCTTCATGGTGCAGCAGTTCCTGCCGAGCGTCAGCGAGGGCGACAAGCGCATCGTCCTGATCGACGGCGAGGTCGCGGGCGCGATCAACCGCAAGGCGGGCGAAGGCGAGTTCCGCGCCAACCTGGCGGTCGGCGGCTATGCCGAAGCGGCGGCGCTGACCCCGCGCGAAGAGGAAATCTGCGCCGCGCTCGCTCCCGCGCTCCGGGAACGCGGGCTGATCTTCGTCGGCATCGACGTGATCGGCGGCGAATGGCTGACCGAGATCAACGTCACCTCGCCCACCGGCATCGTCGCGATCGACAAGTTCAACAACAGCGACACCGTGGGGATGATCTGGGACGCGATCGAGCGGCGGGTCGGGTGACGGGTTCGATGACAGACGCGGATCGAACCGCCCTCCCCTCGCGTTAAGCCCCGCATGACCGATTTCATTCTCGATCTGATCCAGGCGTGGGGCTATTTCGGCATCTTCGTCCTGATGCTCCTCGAAAACGTCTTTCCGCCGATCCCGTCCGAGGTGATCATGGGGCTGGGCGGCGTCGCGGCCGCGCAGGGGCGCTTCGATTTCTGGACGCTCGTCGCGGTCGCCGTCGCGGGGACGACCGCGGGCAACTGGGTATGGTACGCGATCGGCCGCTGGATCGGCTATGAGCGGCTGAAGCCCTTCATCGACCGCCACGGCCGCTGGCTGACACTCGACTGGCGCGAGGTCGAGCGGCTGCACGCCGGTTTCCTGAAATATGGTCCCGGCATCGTCTTCGCGGCGCGCTTCATGCCCGTCGCGCGGACGATGGTGTCGCTGCCCGCGGGCATGGTGCGGATGAACCAGGCGAAATTCCTGCTGTGGACCGCCGCCGGATCGACGATCTGGATCGCCGCGCTGGCGGGCGCCGGGCAATGGTTCGGCAAGCGCTTCGCCGCGATCGAGCAGCTGGTCGGGCCGCTCGCGCTGATCGCGATCGGAACATTGATCCTGTTCTACCTGTGGCGCGTCGTCACCTGGAAGCCGCAGCGGCCCGGCGACTGAACGCCGGTCAGGCGCGCGGGTGCGCGTTGCGGTAGATGTCGAGCAGGTGCGCGGCGTCAACCGCAGTATAGACCTGCGTCGAAGCGAGGCTCGCGTGGCCGAGCAGTTCCTGTAACGACCGCAGGTCGGCACCGCCGGCGAGCAGATGCGTCGCGAAGCTGTGGCGCAGCGCGTGCGGTGTCGTGCGCTCCGGAAGCCCAAGGGCGCGGCGCGCCGACCGCACGCTCGCGCGCACGACGCCGGGCTGGAGCGGGCCGCCGCGCGCGCCGAGAAACAGCGGCGCCTCTTTCGCGATCGGCCATGGGCAGGCCTCGACGTAACGCGCTACCGCGGCGGCAACCGCGGGCAGGATCGGCACGATCCGCGTCTTGCCGCGCTTGCCGGTGACACGCAGCGTCTCGCCGAACGGGAGCGCGGCGCCGGTCAGCGACAGCGCTTCGCCGATGCGCAGCCCGGCGCCATAGAGCAGCAGCAGTAGCGCGAAATCGCGCGCGCCCGTCCAGCCCTGCCGGGCATTGTCCTCGACCTCGTGTGCAAGATCGAGCGCCTGGTCGGGCGCGACGGGGCGCGGCAGCCCCTTGCGGACGCGCGGCCCGCGCATCTGCGGTACGCTGGCATTCGAACCGCCGACGAAGCGCAGGAAGGTGCGGATTGCGGAGAGTTCGCGCGCGGCCGACGCGTTGCCAAGCCCCCCGGCGCGGCGCGCGGCCAGATAGGCGCGCAGGTCGCCGGCGGAGAGCGACCGCAGCATCGCCGCATCGACCGCACCGCCGCGATGCTCCATCAGGAAGGCGCAGAAACGCTCGGCCGTCGCGACATAGGCGCGGCGCGTATGCTCCGACCGGCGCCTTTCGTGCGCCAGATGGGCGTGCCAGTCGCGGATGATGTCCTGCGGCAAATCCGGATTCCGTTCGGGCTGAAAGGGCTTCGGAGGGCGAGTCTAGCCGGTCCGCACCACTTCCGAAAGAATCGAGTCGAGCAGCAATATCCCGGCGTCGGTGACCGCCAGCCGGTCGCCCTCCTGCCCCATGAGCCCCTGTCTCGCCAGTCGCGCCACCGCCCCCGCATCGATGAAGGCATCGCGTGCCAACCCGCTGCGCACTTCGACGCGCGTCAGGTCGACGCCCTCGATCAGGCGCAGGCCCATCAGCATCGCCTCGGTCGCGCGCTCGTGCGGCGGCAGGTCGGTTTCGACCTTCAGACCGTGGCCGTTGCGCGCGACGGCGGACAGGAAATTCTCGGGCTTGCGGTGCCGCTCGGTCGCCTGCGCGAGTCGCCGCCCGTGCGCGCCGGGGCCGATGCCGGCATAATCGCCATAGCGCCAATAGGTCAGGTTGTGCCGGCTCTCCTCGCCGCGGCGCGCGTGGTTCGACACTTCGTAGCGCGGCAGGTCGGCCGCGCGCGTCGCCGCCTGCGTCGCGTCGAACAGATCGGCGGCAGCATCGCCGTCGGGGATGACGAGATCGCCCTTCGCCGCGAGGGTGGCGAAGCGCGTCCCCGGCTCGATCGTCAGCTGATAGAGCGACAGATGGCCGGTGCCGAACGCCAGCGCCTCGGCAAGCTCCGCCTCCCACGCGGCGAGCGACTGGCCGGGACGCGCATAGATGAGGTCGAAACTGACGCGCGCGAAATACGCCTGCGCCGCGGCGATCGCCCGCCGCGCCTCGTCGCCGCTATGCGCCCGGCCCAGAAATTCAAGGATTTGCGGGTCGAAGCTTTGAACCCCTATCGATACGCGATTGACCCCGGCAGCGGCGAGCGCGGCGAAATTGGCGACTTCGACCGAATTGGGGTTCGCCTCCAGCGTGATCTCGCAATCGTCGGTCAGCCCCCACGCCGCGTCCGCCGCCGCGATCACCGCCGCGACCGTCTGCGGCGGCATCAGGCTAGGGGTGCCGCCGCCGAAGAAGATCGACGAAACCTTGCGACCCGGCAGCAGCGCCGCCTCGTGCCGCAGGTCGGCGAGCAACGCGTCGCGCCATGCCACTTGATCGACGCGCTCGCGAACATGGCTGTTGAAGTCGCAATAGGGGCATTTCGACACGCAGAACGGCCAGTGGACGTAAAGGGCGAGCGGTTCGGCCATGGGGAGCGATATAGGGCGCGGCGCGCGAATGTCAGCCGGCGATCAGGCGCCGGATATGATCGCGCACATCGTCCGGCCACTCCGCGATCAGACCGTCGAACGCCGCGCTATCGTCGCGGTACAGCGCGCGCAGCGCCTCTTCATAGCCCGGCAGGTTGCCGCACATATGGCTCATGAAATGATAGGCGGCATCCTTGCGCTTGCGACCGTCACCGGGCGCCCGGCTCGCAGCCTCGACCAGTCGGCGCAGCGCGGCGGAGGCGCCGCCGGGCTGCTCCGCCAGCCAGTCCCAATGCCGCGGCAGCAGCGTCACCTCGCGCGCCTTGACGCCGAGTCTCGGGCGACCCACCGACGGTGCCGGCGCGGTCGTCGCGGCGTCCCAATAGTCGAGGTCGACCGGCTTGCCGGTCGCATCGTCGAAAACGAGGATCGCGCCGAGGTCGCCCGGATAGCGCTCCTCCAGCCGTTGCCGGACGATCATGCGCGACCCCGATACGAGTGATGTGGCGCCAAGGAAGGCGGTTACGGTTTGAATATCTTGTTGCATGCCGGCCGATTACACCCGGATAAAATTGGGGTCAATAATATCCGGGTAAAATAAGCGATCAGCCGAAAACACCCGCCACCAGCTTCGCAAACGCATCGGCGCGGTGGCTGATCGCGTGCTTCTCGGTCGGGTCTATTTCCGCATAGGTCTGTGGCTTGCCGGACGGAACGAAGACCGGGTCATAACCAAAGCCCAGCGTGCCGCGCGGCGGCCAGGTCAGGCTGCCCTGCGCGCGCCCCTCAAAAACCTCGGCATGACCGTCGGGCCAGGCGAGCGCGAGGGTGCAGACGAAGCAGGCGCTGCGGTCGACCCCCGGTCCCTGTTCGGCGAGCAGTCCCTCGACCTTGCCCATCGCCATATACCAGTCGCGGCCGGCCCAATCTTTTCCCGGCTCGCCCTCGAACCATTGGCGTTCGGCCCAGTCGGCGGTGTAGACGCCCGGACGCCCGCCGAGCGCCGCGACCTCGAGTCCGCTGTCGTCGGCAAGCGCCGGCAGGCCCGCGGCGGAGGCGCTGGCGTGCGCCTTGAGCAATGCATTCTCGACGAAGGTCGTGCCCGTCTCGGCCGGCTCTGGCAGGCCGAGGTCGCCCGCCGACACCGAATCGATGCCATAAGGTGCGAGCAACGCCCGGATTTCGCGCACCTTGCCCGCATTATGGCTGGCGATGACGAGTTTGCCGGGAGCGAGTTTGCGGGTCACGTCAACGCCCCACCGCCTTCGCCTGCGCGGTGAAAATCTCGGTGCAGCCGATGCGGGCGAGGCGCAACAGGCGCAGCAGGCCTTCCTCGTCATAGGTCGCGCCCTCGGCGCTCGCCTGCACCTCGACGATCTGCCCCTTGCCGGTGAGCACGAAATTGCCGTCGGCCCCCGCGGTCGAATCCTCGTCATAGTCGAGGTCGAGCACCGCGGTGCCGTTGTGGATGCCGCACGAGACGGCGGCGACCTTGTCTTCGATCGGATCCTCGGCGATCGCCTTGGCGGCGAGAAGCTTGTCGACCGCGAGGCGCAGCGCGACCCACGCGCCGCTGATCGCCGCGGTGCGCGTCCCGCCATCGGCCTGGATCACGTCGCAGTCGAGTACGATCTGCCGCTCACCGAGCTTCTTCATATCGACGACGGCGCGCAGGCTGCGCCCGATAAGCCGCTGAATTTCCTGCGTGCGGCCCGACTGCTTGCCCTTCGCCGCCTCGCGGCTGCCGCGCGTGTGGGTGGCGCGGGGAAGCATGCCATATTCGGCGGTCACCCACCCCTGCCCCTTGCCGCGCAGGAAGGGCGGCACCTTTTCCTCGACGCTGGCGGTCACCAGCACCTTGGTGTTGCCGAAGGCGACCAGGACGCTGCCCTCGGCGTGAATGGTGAAGTCGGTTTCGATCGCGATGGGGCGCATCTGGTCGGGCGCGCGGCCGGAAGGGCGCATGTCGTATGTCTCCTCGTGAAGCTGTGCCGGCGCTTAGCGGCGTTGGCGTTCCGGCGCCACCCCTGCAATGCTTGCCCCCGCCCCGCCCCATCCCTAAATCTGCTTCCATGACCACGCCGCCGATCATCGAACTGACCACGCGCGCGCGCGACGTGTTCCGGCTGGTGGTCGATGCCTATCTGGAGACCGGCCAGCCGGTCGGATCGCGCACGCTGTCGAAACTCGCGACGCTCAACCTGTCGCCCGCCTCGATCCGCAACGTGATGCAGGACCTCGAGGAACTCGGCCTGCTCGCCAGCCCGCACACCAGCGCCGGGCGCCTGCCCACCGAGCAGGGGCTGCGCCTGTTCGTCGACGGGATGATGCAGGTCGCCGAACCGTCAGCCGAGGATCGCGCGCAGATCGAGGCGAGCCTGGCCGAGGGCGGGCCGATCGAAAGCGCGCTCGCGCACGCGACCGCCGCGCTGTCGGGCCTGTCGGCCTGTGCTGGGCTGGTGCTGGTTCCGAAGCACGAGCGGGTGCTGAAGCAGGTCGCCTTCGTCCCCATGTCCGACGAGCAGGCGCTCGTCGTCCTCGTCGCGGCCGACGGGACGGTGGAGAATCGCGTCATCGCGATCCCGCCGGGCCTCCAGCCCTCGACGCTGGTCGAGGCGGGCAATTATGTGTCGGCGATGCTTGCCGGCCTGACGCTGGCCGAGGCGCAGGCCCGCGTGCGGCGCGAACTGGAGGCCGAACGCATCGCGATCGACCGCGCCGCCGCCGACCTGGTGTCGCGCGGGCTGGCCATCTGGTCGGTCGACGGCACCGACCGGCCGGTGCTGATCGTGCGCGGTCAGGCGAATCTGCTCGACGAAAGCGCGGTCGGCGACCTCGACCGCGTGCGCCTGCTGCTCGACGAACTGGAGACGAAGCAGGACATCGCGCATCTGCTCGACAGCGCGCGCGAGGGCAGCGCGACGCGTATTTTCATCGGGTCGGAGAACAAGCTCTTTTCGCTGTCGGGTTCGTCGGTTATCGCCGCGCCCTATCATGGCAGCGACGGACGCGTCGTCGGCGTCGTTGGAGTAATCGGTCCGACACGCTTGAACTATGCGCGCATCGTACCCATGGTGGACTTTACCGCACAATCGCTCTCCAGACTGATACGATAGGGTTATGACGAACATCGAAAACGATACGCCAGTCGAAGACGGCCAGACCGAAGACTCCGCCGCCATCGAAACCCCGGCCGCAGAGCCGCAGGACGAGACGGCAAAGCTCGCCGAACAGCTTGCCGCGGTGCAGCAGGACCTGCTCTATGCGCGCGCCGAAACGCAGAATGTGCGCCGCCGCGCCGAAAAGGAGGTCGCCGACGCGCACGCCTATGCCGCGACCAAGTTCGCGCGCGACATATTGTCGGTCGCCGACAATCTGGGTCGCGCGCTGGCCGCGGTCAGCCCGCAACAGCGCGAGGACGAGACGTTCAAGGCGTTCGTCGCCGGTCTGGAAGCGACCGAGCGTGAGTTGATGGGCGTCTTCGAACGCCACGGCATCACTCGCATCGCCGCGATCGGCCTGCCGCTCGATCCGAACCAGCATCAAGCGATGCTCGAAGTGCCGAGCGACAAGGAGCCGGGCACGATCGTGCAGGAAATGCAGGCGGGCTACATGATGAAGGATCGCCTGCTGCGCCCCGCGATGGTCGGCGTGGCGAAGAAGGCGGATTGACGAAAACGCTCTCCCTTTGGGGAAGAGGGATGCGCAGCCTTGGCAACTCGTTGCCTGGGCGAAGCTGGGTGAGGGTTCAGGCGCTGGCGCAATAGCTCTCCCCCGCTGCGACTAGCGAACAAGTTCGCAAGTCTGCTGCCCTCTCCCCAAGGGGAGAGAGGAATTATGCCGCCTTGCGCATCTTCGCGAGCTTCTTCAGCACCATCTCGCGCTTCAGCCGCGACAGATGGTCGATGAAGAGAATGCCCTCCAGATGGTCGTGCTCGTGCTGGATGCACGTCGCCATCAGGCCGGTCATGCGTTCCTTGTGCGGCTGGCCGTCGGCGTCCTGCCATTCGACCGTCACCTCGGCGGGGCGCGTCACCTCGGCATATTGCTCGGGGACCGACAGGCAGCCTTCCTGATAGACGCTGTGCTCCTCCGAAAAGTCGGAGAAGACCGGGTTGATGAAGACGCGGGGGTCGCGAATCACCCGCTTCCCCTCTTCATCCTCGGGATCGGGTTCCTGAAGATCGATCACCAGGATGCGCTTCGGCACGCCGACCTGGATCGCGGCCAGCCCGATGCCGGGGGCGTCGTACATCGTCTCGAACATGTCGGCGACCAGCGTCTTCAGTTCGGCGTCGAACGTCTCGACGGGCTTCGAAATGACGCGCAGCCGCGGATCGGGGGTCTCTATGATGGGTAGCAGGGCCATGGGCGGGAGGTATGAACTCGCGGGCCCGCCGTCAACCCACCGGCCGCCGCGCGCGAAGAGCCTGCGCGAGCGTCCCTTCGTCGAGATAATCGAGCTCGCCGCCGACCGGCAGGCCGTGCGCGAGCTGGGTCAGGCGCACCGGAAATGATTCGAGACGTTCGGCGAGATAATGCGCGGTCGTCTGCCCCTCCAGCGTCGCGTTCATCGCCAACACCACCTCGTCGATGCCGCCCGCCGCGACGCGGGCGACGAGTGCGTCGATGCTCAGATCCTGCGGCCGCACGCCTTCGAGCGCCGACAGACGGCCGCCGAGGACATGATATTTGCCGGGGAAGAGCCGCGCCTTGTCGAGCGCCCATAGGTCCGACACCTCCTCGACCACGCACAGGCTGCGTGCGTCGCGGCGCGGGTCGGCGCAGATCGCGCAGGGATCGTGCGTATCGACATTGCCGCAGACGGTGCAGGTGACGAGCCGTTCGGACACGGTCTGGAGCGCGGCGAGCAGCGGCGCGAAGGCGCTTTCGCGTTTCTTCATCAGGTGCAGCACCGCGCGCCGCGCCGACCGCGGCCCGAGGCCGGGAAGCCGGGCGAGTTGCTGGACGAGGGCTTCAATCTCTTGCGATGCCATGACGGATGGTCTTAAGCGGCGCGCTGGAAATAACAATCACCTCCCCACCCGTTCGGGCTGAGCTTGTCGAAGCCCCGTCCTTATTCGGACGACGGCAAAGGGAAGAACGGCCCTTCGACAAGCTCAGGGCGAACGAAAAGGATGGGCCCGCAACCATGCGCATCGCCTTCATGGGAACGCCGCCCTTCGCGGTGCCGACGCTCGCCGCTCTGCACGCGGCGGGGCACGAGGTTGTGGCGGTCTATACCCAGCCGCCGCGCCCCGCGCGGCGCGGGAAGAAAGTGCAGCGCAGCGCCGTGCACGACTGGGCCGAGGCGCACGGCCTGCCCGTGCGCACGCCGAAAAGCCTGAAGGGCGCCGAGGAGCAGGCGGCGTTTGCGGCGCTCGACCTCGATGTCGCGGTGGTCGCCGCCTATGGCCTGATCCTGCCGCAGGCGGTGCTCGATGCGCCGCGCGCCGGGTGCCTCAACGTCCATGGCTCGATCCTGCCGCGCTGGCGCGGCGCGGCGCCGGTGCAGCGCGCGATCCTGGCGGGCGATGCCGAGACCGGGGTGACGATCATGCAGATGGACGCCGGGCTCGACACCGGTGCGATGCGGCTGATCGGACGCACGCCGGTCGATGGGAAGACGGCGGGCGAACTGACCGACGAGCTGGCGGCGATGGGCGCCCGGCTGATGGTGAAGGTACTAAGCGACCTCGATGCTTTTGCGCCCGAACCGCAACCCGACGCGGGCGCGACCTACGCCGCGAAGATCGACAAGAGCGAAGCGCGGCTCGATTTCCTGACCAGCGCGGTGCAGGTCGAACGGCAGATTCGCGCGTTCAACCCCGTCCCCGGCGCCTTTTTCGAACTCGACGACGAACGGTACAAGCTGCTCGCCGCCGAGGTCGTGCATCCGGCCGACACGGTCGCGGGCGCGACGCCGGGCATCACGCTCGATGATGCGCTGACGATCGCCTGCAACCCCGGCGCGATCCGCGCGACGCGAGTGCAGCGCGCGGGCAAGCCGGCGATGGACGCCGCCGAATTGCTGCGCGGGCGCCCGATCGCGAAGGGGGTGCGGCTGGCATGAAAGCGACCTCACTCCCTCACCACCCCGGACCTGATCCGGGATCCCGCTGCCGGGCGGCGCATAGCGGGACCCCGGATCAAGTCGGCATATATATCCCTCAGGCAAGTGGTGAGCTGTTCCCCGGCGAAAGCCGGGGTTCATGCGAGGCAGCGCCGTGCCATCTGGACCCCGGCTTTCGCCGGGGAACAGTGACTTGTCGAAAAGGGATAAGTGCCGATCAAGTCCGGGGTAACGGCAAGAAGGTTAGGCGCGTCCGATGACCCGCTTCGCTCTCACCATCGAATATGACGGCCGCCCCTTCATGGGCTGGCAGCGGCAATCGCACGGCCCCAGCGTCCAGCAGGCGCTGGAGGAGGCGGCCGCGCGCATCACGGGCGAGGCGGCGACGGTCCATGGCGCGGGGCGCACCGACGCCGGGGTCCACGCGATCGCGATGCGCGCGCATGTCGACATCGCCAAGCCGTTTACTCCCTTTCGCCTGATGGAGGCGCTGAACGCGCAGCTTCGCCCCGCCCCCGTCGCGGTGCTGGCGTGCGAAGCGGTCGCCGACGATTGGCACGCGCGCTTTTCGTGCCTGGGGCGCGCCTATGAATATCGCATCGTCAACCGCCGCGCGCCGCTGACCTGGGACAAGGGGCTGGCGTGGCAGTTCGCCAAACCGCTCGACGCGCAGGCCATGCACGGCGCGGCGCGGGCGCTGGTCGGACGGCATGATTTCACCACCTTCCGGTCGGTGCACTGCCAGGCCGAAAGCGCGGTGAAGACGCTCGACCGACTGAGCGTCAGCCGGCACGGCGACGAGGTGATCGTCGAGGCGGCGGCGCGCAGCTTCCTGCATCACCAGGTGCGCTCGATGGTCGGATGCCTCGTTCTCGTTGGGCAGGGAAAATGGTCGGCGCGCGACCTGAAAGCCGCGCTCGACGCGGCGGACCGCAGCGCGCTCGGGCTCAACGCGCCGCCGGATGGGCTTTATTTCGTGGAAGCGAAATATCCGTAACAAAGGTCGCCTCCGCGAAGGCGACGCATGAAAAAAGGGCGGCCCCGCGGGACCGCCCTTTTCGCTTGTCGGAATGCGGCGGGTTTAGCCCACCTTCTCCACATAATATTTCGGCGCATGCTCGTTGAGAATCTGGAGGATCTTCGCCTGCGCGGTCTTTTCGTCGCTTTCCTCCATCGCGGCGAGTTCGCGCGCGAGTCGGCTCGACGCCGCTTCGAAGATCTGGCGCTCCGAATAGCTCTGCTCGGGCTGATCGTCGGCGCGGAACAGGTCGCGCGTCACCTCGGCGATCGACACGAGGTCGCCCGAGTTGATCTTCGCTTCATATTCCTGCGCGCGGCGCGACCACATGGTGCGCTTCACCTTCGGCTTGGTGGTGAGCACCTGCAGCGCTTCCTTCAGCGTCTTGTCCGACGACAGCTTGCGCATGCCGACGCCTTCCGCCTTGTTGGTCGGGACGCGCAGGGTCATCTTTTCCTTTTCGAAGCGCAGGACATAGAGTTCGAGCTGCATGCCCGCGATTTCGGACTTCTGCAGTTCGATGACGCGCCCCACGCCATGTTTCGGATAAACGACATAGTCACCGACTTCAAAGACGAGCGTGTTTGCGGACATGCAAGTTCCTTTCTGTGGCCTTGCCGAGACGGGAAAAGCGCCAAAAGCCGGGTGCCTCCGCCCTCGCAGCGAGGGGGAACGAAGCAGTTCGGGCGGCGCTCGCCAGTCTATGACGACAAGGGATAGGCTCCATCGGAAACGACGAAAGCGCCCCCGGCCCAGCGGCGGGAAGAGGCAAACTGTCGGCGTGATGATAGATAGTATAACAGAGTCGCAACAAAATTGCCAGCCCCGCACGGAAATCCGCGGTTGGGCGCCTTGACGACCGGATCGACGCGTTTCAGGTTGAGACTGAATCACAGATAGGGATGCCGGCATGAAAGAGCAAATATGGTGAGTTACGGGCGCCTCGTCGGGGATCGGTGCGGCGCTGGCGCGCGGCCTGTTCACGCGCGGCGCAAGGCTGATCCTGTCGGGACGCAATGTCGCGGCGCTCGAGGAAGTGGCGAAGGATTGCGGCGCGGGCACGATGGTCCTGCCGTTCGAGGCGACCGATTTCGACGCGCTGCCGCGACTCGTCGAAGAGGCGTGGGGCTGGTGCGGCCGTATCGACGGGCTGGTGAACAACGCCGGCATCTCGCAGCGCAGCCTGGCGATCGACACCGATTTTTCGGTCTATGAAAAGATCATCGCGGTCGACCTGCTGGCACCGATCGCCCTTACCCAGCAACTCCTGCCGCGCATGATGGGTGCGGGCGGCGGCCAGATCGTCGCGATTTCGAGCGTCGCGGGGATCGCGGGCGTGCCGCTGCGCAGCGCCTATTGCGCCGCGAAGCACGGGCTGATCGGCTATCACGATAGCGTGCGCGCCGAAAACGAGCATCTGGGGCTCAAAGTACTGGTGGTCGCGCCGGGATCGGTCGCGACCAACGTCAGCCGCAACGCGCTCAACGCCGACGGCAGCGTGCGCGGGGAAAGCGACGCCGCGATCGACAACGGCCTGTCGCCCGAAACCGCGGCCGCGCAGATTCTGGACGCCGTCGCGCAGGGCAAACGCGAGATCGTCGTCGCGGAGGGCCCGGAGGCACAGATCGCCGCGCTGCGCCGCAGCGATCCCGACGCGCTGTTCGATCGGATGAGCGCGATGGTCCAGGCCGGCTATGCGAAACAGATGAAGGCCGAGCGCTAAGTCGACCCCTATCGTCATTACGAGCGGAGCGAAGCAATCCAGAGCGGTTTACGCAAGCTCTGGATTGCCGCGTCGCCTTCGGCTCCTCGCAATGACGAAACAAAGAAAAAGCCCCGCCGGATCACTCCGGCGGGGCTTTCTTTCACCCGGGACGGGAAGCGATTACATCGCGTGTCCCGCCAACGCCGCGAGCAGCAGCAGCGCGACGATGTTGGTGATCTTTATCATCGGGTTGACGGCCGGACCCGCGGTATCCTTGTAGGGATCGCCGACGGTGTCGCCGGTCACCGCGGCCTTGTGGGCTTCGCTGCCCTTGCCGCCGTGGTTGCCGTCCTCGATATATTTCTTGGCATTGTCCCACGCGCCGCCGCCCGAGGTCATCGACAGGGCGACGAACAGCCCGCCGACGATCACGCCGAGCAGCAGGGCGCCGAGCGCGGCAAAGCCGTTAGCCTGCCCCGCAACCGCCGAGATGACGTAATAGACGACGATCGGCGCCAGCACCGGCAGCAGCGAAGGAATGATCATCTCCTTGATCGCTGCCTTGGTGACGAGGTCGACCGTGCGCGCATAGTCGGGCTTCGAGGTGCCCGCCATGATACCGGGATCGCCTGCGAACTGTTCGCGCACGTCCTTGACCACGTCGCCCGCCGCGCGGCCGACGGCGGTCATCCCCATCGCGCCGAACAGATAGGGCAGCAGCGCGCCCAGCAGCAGCCCCACGATGACGTACGGATTTTCGAGGCTGAAATTGACCGTTAGATCGGGGAAGAATTCCCGAAGGTCGGTCGTATAGGCCGCGAAGAGAACCAGTGCAGCAAGCCCCGCCGAACCGATCGCATAGCCCTTCGTCACCGCCTTGGTCGTGTTGCCGACGGCGTCGAGCAGGTCGGTCTTTTCACGGACCGAATCGTCGAGGCCCGCCATTTCGGCGATCCCGCCGGCGTTGTCGGTCACCGGACCATAGGCGTCGAGCGCGACGACCATGCCGGCGAGCGCGAGCATCGCGGTCGCGCCATAGGCGATGCCGATCAGGCCCGCGAGCTGATAGGCGATGATGATCCCCGCGACGATGACGAGCGTCGGCAGCGCGGTGGCTTCGAGGCTGATCGCGAGGCCCTGGATCACGTTGGTGCCGTGGCCCGTTTCCGAAGCCTTGGCGATCGAGCGCACCGGACGGAAATTGGTGCCGGTGTAATATTCGGTGATCCAGATGATCAGGCCGGTGATGACGAGACCGAGCAGCGAGCAATAGAAGAGCGCGCGGCCGGTGAATTCGGTGCCCGCAATCGTCGCGTTCATGTCGCCGAGGACATAGCCGGTCGAAATCCAGATCGCCGGAACCGCCAGGATCGCCGAGACGAGGAAGCCCTTGTACATCGCGCCCATGACGTTGTTCGACCCGCCGAGGCGGACGAAATAGGTGCCGATGATCGAGGTGATGATGCACACGCCGCCGATCAGCAGCGGCAGCGCCATCAGGCCCGGCAGCAGGTCGCCCGCGCCCTTGAGCAGCAGCGCGGTCAGCACCATGGTGGCGCCGACGGTGACGACATAGGTTTCGAAGAGGTCGGCGGCCATGCCCGCGCAGTCGCCGACATTGTCGCCAACATTGTCGGCGATCACCGCGGGGTTGCGCGGATCGTCCTCCGGAATGCCGGCCTCGACCTTGCCGACGAGGTCGGCGCCGACGTCGGCGGCCTTGGTGAAGATGCCGCCGCCGAGACGCGCGAAGATCGAGATCAGCGAGGCGCCGAAGGCGAGCGCGACGAGGCCGTCGACGACCGTGCGGTCGTCGCCGCCGACCGTCCGGCCCATCTGGACCGTCAGCACCCAGTAGAAGACCGCGATCGCGAGCAGCGCGAGCCCGGCCACCAGCAGGCCGGTGATCGCACCGGCGCGGAACGCCAGCGTCAGACCCGCCTGCAGCCCCTTCTGCGCCGCCGCGGCGGTGCGGACGTTCGAGCGGACCGAGATGTTCATGCCGATGAACCCGGCAACGCCGGACAGGATCGCACCGATGGCGAAGCCCGAAGCCGAAATGGGACCGAGCGCCCAGAGGACGATCGCCGCGACGACGACGCCGACGATGGCGATGGTGCTGTACTGGCGCTTCAGATAGGCCTGCGCCCCTTCCTGGATGGCGCCTGCGATTTGCTGCATCTTTTCATTACCGGCCGAGGCGCCGAGCACCTGGCGGGAGGTAATGAATCCATAGAGCACGGCCAAAAGGCCGCACGCTATCGCGATCAAAACCGGATTCATGCGTGTCTGTTCCTTCCCCATTGAAGGAGGCGGACACAGGCTGGCAGTCGAGACGTCCGACTTGTCGATGCCGGTTCGCTCTTTCCCCTGATGCGACCGCCCCAATTGGTGGCGGGGTTATGGGAAGAAAGGCGGCCAAGGGCAAGCCTGGTTTTTCGGCGCCTCCGCCTCGTCCCGGATCAGTGCATGAAACCGAGCCGGTCGGGCAGTGCGACGCGCTGCGCTCCGTCGATCACCACGATCCCTTCGCCGACCCCGGCGTGGCCGATCGGGGTCACGGCGATATTGAGCGCCTCCGCCGTTGCACGGATGACGGCGCCGGCATCGGGATCGGCGGCGAACAATAGCTGATAATCGTCCCCCGCCGTGGTCGCCGCCAGCCGCGTGTCGAGCACGTCGGGGCGCACGGCGAGCAGCGCCGCCGACAGCGGCACCGCATCGAGCCGCAGCGTGATCCGGCAACCGCTCGCCGTCGCCATCCGCTGCGCGTCGATCAGCAACCCGTCGGACACGTCCATCATGGCGCGGACATGCGGCGCGAGCGCCTGCCCCAGTGTGAGCTGCGGCTGCGGGCGGCTATAGGCGGCGAGACACGTCTCGTTGGCGTCGATCTCCCCAAGTCGCATCGCGAGGCCGGCCCCGGCGTTGCCGATCGTCCCGCTGACCCAGAGCCGGTCGCCGGGCTTCATGCCGTTGCGCGACGGCGCACCCTCGGCCGGCGCCCGGCCGATGGCCGTCAGACCGAAGCTGCGCGGTGCCCCCGCCGGAACGCCGACGGTATCGCCTCCAAGCAGGGGCAGGCCGTAGCGGCGCAGCACGATGTCGAGTCCGTCGGCAAAGGCGGCGTCCCAGGCCGCATCGCCCGCCAGACTATAGCCGAGCAGCACCCCGACCGGCGTCGCGCCCTTCGCAGCCAGGTCGGAAAGGTTCACCGCGACGAGCTTCCATGCGACGTCCTGTGGGCGCTCGTCGGGGAGGAAATGCACGCCCTCGACGATCATGTCGTGGGTGAGGACGAGATCGCCCAGCACGGCGGCGTCGTCAGCGAGCCCGCGCGCAGCGGGATCGGTCGCGATGCCGCGCAGGCGGGCGATGAAATCGGCTTCGGTCACAACACAAACCCCGTTCGCCCTGAGCTTGTCGAAGGGCCGCCCTTTCCCTTGACGTCGCTAAAAGAAGGACGGGGCTTCGACAAGCTCAGCCCGAACGGCTGAAAGAACGGTTCACCCCTTCGCCCGCACATCCTTGCCGATCGCATCGAGCAGACCGTTGGCGAACCCTGCCTCGCGCCCGTCGAAGAAAGCCTTTGCGACATCGACATATTCGCTGACCACCGCGCCGACCGGCACATCGCCGCGCGCGATCAGTTCGTAGGCGCCGGCGCGCAAGATCGCTTTCATCGTGCGGTCGAGGCGGTCGAGCGTCCAGCCGCTCGCCAGCCGCGCGGCGATCGCGGCGTCGACCTCGGCCTGGCGCGCGAGCGCGCCCTTCACGATGTCGTCGAAGAAGGGGACGTCGGCCTCCACATATTCGGCATCCTCGATGATGGCGCCGATGCGATGCTGGTGGAATTCATGGAGCAGCTGTGCCGTAGGCGTGCCCTCCATCTCATGCTGATACAGCGCCTGCACGGCGGCGAGCCGTGCGGCGGAGCGGGACTGGGCGCGTTTGTTCATGGCTTTGCCTGTTCGAGTCTGTTCTGGACGCTGAGCGCATGGGCGGGAAGCCCCTCGGCCTCGGCGAGCGCGACCGCGGCCGGACCGATCGCCGCCAGCGCGCCCTCGTCGAGTGCGAGGAAGCTGGTGCGCTTCATGAAGTCGGCGACCGACAGCCCGCTCGAAAAGCGCGCACGGCGGCCGGTGGGGAGGACATGATTGGGGCCGGCGACATAATCGCCGATCGCTTCGGGCGTCTGGCGGCCGAGGAAGACCGAGCCGGCGTGGCGCACCTTGGCGAAGAGCGCGTCGGCTTCGGCCGCATCGACCGCGAGTTCGAGATGCTCGGGCGCGAGCCGGTCGCACAAGGGGATCGCGTCGGCCAGCGTCGGCACGATAACGATCGCGCCATTGGCATCCCAGCTCGCGGCCATCGTCCCCGCGGTGGCGAGCGTCGGGATGACTGTGGCGACCGCCGCCGCTACCGCATCGGCGAAAGCATTATCATCGGTGAAGAGGATCGACTGGCTCGTCGGGTCGTGCTCGGCCTGGCTGAGCAGGTCGGCGGCGATGACATGCGGGTCGTTCCGGGCGTCGGCGACGACGACGATCTCGCTCGGACCCGCGACCATGTCGATGCCGACGACACCGTAAAGCTGGCGCTTCGCCTCGGCGACCCAGGCGTTGCCGGGGCCGGTGACGACATCGACGGGCGCGATCCGATCGGTGCCATAGGCAAGCGCGGCGACCGCCTGCGCGCCGCCGACGCGCCATATCTCGTCGACGCCGCCGATATGCGCCGCCGCCATGACGACGGGATTGATCGTGCCGTCGGGTGTCGGCGTGACCATCACGATGCGCTCGACCCCTGCGACCTTGGCGGGAAGGATGTTCATCAGCACCGACGAGGGATAGGCGGCGCGTCCGCCGGGAACATAGACCCCCGCCGCATCGACCGCGCGCCAGCGCGCGCCGAGCCGCGCGCCCGCCGCGTCGCGATAGTCGCGGTCCGCCGGACGCTGCGCTGCGTGATAGGCGCGGATGCGCTCCGCTGCGAGGTCGAGCGCCGCGCGCAGGCCGGGCGCGAGCGCGTCATAGGCGGCGGCGCATTGCTGCTTCGAGATGCTCCAGCCGCTCGCGTCGAGGTCGAAGCGGTCGAAGCGGCGCGTATAGTCGGCCAGCGCCGCGTCGCCTTCCGCCTTCACCCGCGCGATGATCGCGGCCACGTCGGCCGAGACGCCCGAATCGCTTTCGCGCCGGTCGTCGACCAGCGCGTCGAAGGCGGCACGAAAACCAGGAGCGGAGGCGTCGAGCCGTCGCACTCAATTTCCTCCGGCGGGACTCGACACGGCCTCGCGGAACCGTTCGACCAGCGCCGGCACCTCGGCCGAGCGCAGCTTGAACGCCGCGCGGTTGACGATCAGCCGCGCCGACACCTCGCTGATCACCGTCTGTTCGGCGAGTGCGTTCTCGACCAGCGTGCGCCCCGTCGAGACGAGGTCGACGATATGCGACGCGAGTCCCAGCTTCGGCGCGATTTCCATCGCGCCGTTGAGCTTGATGCATTCGGCCTGGATGCCCTGCCCCTCGAACCAGCGGCGCGTCGTCGCGGGATATTTGGTCGCGACGCGGATATGGCTGGCGCCCCCGAAGTCGGCGGCGCCCGGCGGCGTACTGCCCGCCGGCCCGGCGAGCGACAGGCGGCAGTGGCCGATGCCGAGATCGACGGGCGCGTAAAGTTCCGAATAATCGAACTCGTCGATCACGTCGGACCCGACGATGCCGAGTTGTGCCGCGCCGTGCGCGACGAAGGTCGCGACGTCGAACGCGCGCACGCGGATCAGCGAGACATGCGGCTGGTTCGTCCCGAACACCAGCGCGCGGCTCTTCTTGTCGAAGAAATCCGCCGCGGGCTCGATGCCGACGCGCGCGAGCAGCGGCAGCGCCTCGTCGAGGATGCGTCCCTTGGGGATGGCAAAGATGATCGGTTCGGGCATAAGCACCGCGCCCATAAGCGGCGACGGGAGAAAGGGCAATGAGCGAGCGCTACGAGTTCATCGACATCGGCGCGACCGGCGCCGATGCGGTGCGCACCGCCTTCAGGAACCAGGTCGCCTATTGCCGCGCCGCCGACGCCCCCGTGACGGCGCGGATCGTCGCGGCGCTCGCGACGCTGATCGACGCGCCCGCGACCGGATTCGCCCGGCGCATGGCGGAATGGCAGGGCGCGCCGCTTGCCGACGCGCTGCCGCTGCGCGCCGCGGGCGGGCTGCATGCGCTGCACTTGTCGGGCGCCGCGCCCGAGCTTGCACCCATCTATGCCGATGCCGACGACATCAACGACGCCGCGATCGTCGCCGGAGTCGTCCAGCGGCAAGAGGCGGCGCTGCTGCCGTGGCTCGACGGTCCGCCGCAAACCAACGAGGCGGGGCGGTCGTCGAACTTCATCGCAGCGATGCTGTGGCTCGCCGAGCAAGGCCTGCCGCCGCGCTTCGACTGCCTCGAAATCGGGTCGAGCGCGGGGATCAACCTGATGATCGACCGTTATCATTACGATCTGGGCGGCGTGCATGTCGGACCTCGACCCGGCGCCATGGCCTTCACCCCCGAATGGCAGGGAAACCATCCGCCGCAGCTGCCGATCGAGATCGCGGCCCTGAAGGGATGCGACGTCGCACCGGTCGACCTGACCGATCCCGCGCAGGCGCTGCAGCTCAAGGCCTATATCTGGCCCGAGCATGCGGTGCGCTTCGCACGCATGGAAGCGGCGATCGCTGCCGCGCGCGAAAGGACACCGGATCTCGTCCGCGCCACCGCCGCCGATTTCGTCGAGGCCGAACTGAAGAAGCCGCAGGCCGCGGGCACGACGCGCGTGCTAATGCACTCGATCGTCTGGCAATATGTGCCCGAGAACCAGCAGATGCGCGTGACGACCGCGATGGAGGAAGCCGGCGCCGAAGCGACGCCCGACCGCCCGCTCGCCTGGATCGCGCTCGAAGCCAACCGCACCGTGCATCATCACGAACTGGTCGTGCGCCATTGGCCCGGCGGCGAAGCGGGCCGCCTGCTCGCGCGCTCGCACCCGCATGGCGCGTGGATCGAGTGGACCGGATAATCGGAAACGCGCGAACGGTTTTCAGGCGCTCGCCGCCGCGATCGGATTCGCCCCGGCCAGCAAGCTTCGGCATTCGGTGAAGACGCCGCCCAGCACGCTGCGAATCTCGTCCCATACCTGCCGCTCGTCGGCGGCATCGGCGGGAACGCTTTCGGCTATCACGTCGATCGTCGCATCGACCAGCCCGCGATACCAGTCGAACGATACCTGGAGCGTGAACTGATGATGCGGAACCGAATTTTCGAGCAATATTTCGATCTCGGTTGGGCGTTCGAGGCAATACATCAGGCAATAGAGGCAGTTGTCGACCATCTCGTGCTCCAGCGCCGAGGTCCGCCCCATTCCGTGCCGCTCGAAACTGGCCGCGGCGTCGGGGTGCCGCGCATAATAGCGCGCCATCACCACCGGCGTGATGTCGCCGATCGCGTCGGCCGCTCGCGTCAGGCTGCGATCGAGCAATTCCAGTTTTTGCGCACGGTCCATCTCCAACCTCTCCTTTTTTCAAAGGAGTATTTCAAATGCGGGTTTTAAGGCAAGCGTTATGCGCACCGGGATGATGCGCACGCGTCAGAGGCGCGCGGCGATCTCCGCCAGCATGTCGTGCACAGGCGTCGGCGCGGCGGGCGCATCCCAGCCCGCCTCGAGCGCGGCAACGCGTTCGAACAGCCGCTCGCTCGCCATGACGACGCGGGCGACCGGGGCATCGAAGCGGGCGCAGACAGACCAATCGGCCAGGACGGGATCGCCGATACGCGCGGCGCTGTCGTCGGGTCCGGCCCCCGGATCGCCGGCGATCATCGCGCGGCGGTGGAGCAGCCAGGCGATGATATGCATCAGCCGCGCCGTCGTCTTGAGCGATTCGCAGGCGAGCCCGACTTGAAGCAGGCCATCGCCGCCCGGATCGCGCATCGCTGCAAAGGCCGCATGCGCCTCGTCGGCGAGCAGCATCGCTTCGACATAGAGATTTTCGACCTGCGCGCGATGAACCGGCCGGCCGATTCCGCGCATGCCCGACTGCCGCTCGTCCATCGCGCGGCCATGCCACGGTCGCGGCGCGCACCGCAACGCCGCTAACCATCTTTCCGGCGCGCGACCGGACGGATCAGGCGATGATGTCGGGCAGAAGCTGATCCTCGCACCATGCGATCTCGTCCCGCAGCCGCAGCTTGTGCTTCTTCATCCGGGCGAGCTGGAGCTGGTCGGGAACCGCCGCCGCGGCGAGCGCGATGATCGCCGCATCGAGGTCGCGATGCTCGGTTCGAAGCCGTTCGAGGCGCTGGGCGATGTCTTCCGGATTCACGCCCGTCTCCTGCCACGGCCACCGCTGGTCCGCAACGGGGACCGGCCGGCCGAATCGTCACGACTTTCGGGGCAATTCATGTTTTACTCGGCCCTGCCCACCCGATTCGAAAAGGAGAAGGCCTCATGAGCACATCGCACCTTTCTGCCCTGAAGTCCCGTCACGCGGACCTCGACGCGAAAATTGCGAATGAAGAACGGCGCCCATCGCCCGATGCGGCCCTGCTGGCGCAGATGAAAAAGCAGAAGCTGAAAATCAAGGAAGAGATGCTCGCGTTCGATTGAGCGAGCCCCCGACTGCTACCGCCGGCTGATGCCTTCCATCGCGAAGCGCGTCAGCGCGGGCGGTAGAAAGGCCCCCGGTTGAGCGCTGAAATGTGCGGGGGAACCTCCATTTTGCGAACCACCTGACGGCGCACCGCCTGCGGATCGACCGGCCGGTCGAACGCGACGCCGAACTTGCCGTCGCCGATCCAGACGATCCGCCCCGGCACCGGGCCGATGTTGCGCAGATCGACTTCGACCGCCCCGCCCTGTTCAAGCCCCCTGATCCGGCCCTGCACCTCGGCGAGCATGCCGCCCGCCGACAGGTTGCGGACGCGGACGAGCACCGTATCGGACGCCCCCGCGAATTGCAGCCGCGCCTGCATGAACAGGCTGTCGCGGTCGGCGCTTCGCGACAGCGCCGCCACTTCCTCGTCGACCGATGTGTGTTCGTGGGATTCCATGCGACCCGTTCCCCCGTTTGATTCAGGGGATGAATCTAGGCAGCAGCCCTTGCGATATTGTAAATGGCGCCGACGCCTTTCGGCCCCGCCGCAATCAATCCTCGCGCGAAATGCGCTCGTTGCGCTCGTGGCGCTCCTGCGCTTCCAGCGTCATCGTCGCGATCGGGCGCGCCTGAAGCCGCGCGAGCGAGATGGGTTCGCCGGTGACCGCGCAATAGCCATATTCGCCTTCGTCGATGCGGCGGATCGCGGCGTCGATCTTGGCGATCAGCTTGCGCTGGCGGTCGCGGGTCCGCAGTTCGATCGCCCAGTCGGTCTCGCTCGACGCGCGGTCGGCAAGATCGGGCTCGCGCAGCGGACCGTCCTGCAGATGCGCCAGCGTCGATTCGGCTTCGGAAAGGATCGACTTCTTCCAGGCGAGCAGGAGGCCGCGGAAATAATCCTGCTGCCGTTCGTTCATGAACGGCTCGTCCTCGTTGGGGACATAATCCGAATCGAGATTGGACCTGGCTTCGCGGAGGGCGTCGGCGCCAACATCGGCAATCTTGGTCGGCATAAGGGGCTCTCGCGTCCTTTCCTGTCGCCTTGCCGCCGAAATGGCGGTCCAAGGAATGCGCCGCGCCTATAACCAGCCGCAGGTTGGGACACAAGCGCCAAGGACCGATAGGCAGCCCCGGGTGAAGCGCCGCTGAACCGGTCCGACGCTCTCCACAAGCCCACCGCGCCCACCCATTCGATCGCCCGGCCGTTTACCAATGGACATGATTCGGTAAAAATCGTGCTGTTTTGGGACAAAGTAGCGCTTTAGAGTTGATTTCGATCCCATTTTCCCGCTCTCGGACAGGCAAACGCGGTTAACGCAATTGCCGTGTTCACAAAGCATTGGCCTTTTGCTCTTAGTGAAAGGCGCAATCGGTGCCGGCGGCAGCGCTGGGGGCACCTGCAACGGGAAAAGAGAGAGAAACCTATGTCTGTCCGAATGGCCCTCGCAAAGCTTTGTGCCTGCACATGCGGCGGCGCGATCATCGGCACCGGCGCGATGCAGGTCGCCGACGTGCCGCGAGCGAAGGCGCAGACGGTGCAGAACTGCTGCACCAAGAAAGTGGTGCGCAAGCGGCACGTGGCGCGCAAGCCGGTGAAGCGCGTCCGCCGCGTGGTCACGACGAAGCGGATCATCCGCACCGCCACCCCGCAGACGCAGGTGGTGACGCAGACGGTTCCGCTGCCCCCCATCCCCTATGCGCCCTTCCCGCAGCGCGGCGGCTTCGAAGGCGGCGGCGGCGGCGGTGGAGTCACCGTGATCGGCGGCGGCTTCGGCGGCGGTTTCGGCGGCGGCTTCTTCGGGGGTTTCTTCGGCGGCAGCAGCGGCGGCGGGAGCAGCGGCAGCGTCGTCATTACCTCGACAACCACGGGCGGTCTCAGCTCGACCACCAGCAGCACCTCGGGCGGGGTTTCCACTTCGACCGGCGGGGTCAGCACCTCGACCTCGACGGGTGGCGTCAGCACGTCGACCGGCGGCGTTTCGACTTCGACGGGCGGCGTCTCAACCTCGACGGGTGGCGTGTCGACCTCGACGGGCGGGGTCAGCACTTCGACCGGCGGCGTTTCGACCTCGTCGGGCAACGTCAGTTCCTCCTCTTCGAGCAGCAGCAGTTCCTCTTCGTCGAGCAGCAGTTCGTCCTCCTCGTCGTCGAGTTCCTCCTCGTCGGGCGGCGGCAGCTCGTCGAAGGGCGGAAGCTCGCACGGCGGGTCGTCACGCGGCGGCAGCTCGCATGGCAGTTCGTCCCACGGCGGATCGTCGCATGGAAGCTCGTCGAAGGGCGGAAGCTCGCACGGCAGCTCGGGCTGGGGCGGCTCGTCGGGCGGATCGGGCGGTTCGGGCAGCAGCTCGTCGAGCAGCAGTTCTTCCTCTTCGTCGTCTTCCTCGTCGTCGAGCGGTTCGAGCGGCGCGTCGACCTCGACCGGCGGCGCATCCTCGTCGTCGAGCAGTTCTTCCTCCTCGTCGTCCTCGTCGAGCAGCAGTTCGTCGAGCGGCGCGACCTCGTCGGGCGCGACGGGCGGCAGCAGCAGCTTCGGCGGATCGACGGGCAGCTCGTCATCCTCGTCGAGCAGCAGCTCCTCGTCGTCGTCGAGCAGTTCCTCTTCTTCGAGCTCCTCGTCATCGTCGAGTTCGGGCGGCAGCACGAGCAGCGGGTCGTCGGGCGATCCGACCCCGGTGCCGGCACCGCCGATGATGCTGCTGTTCGGCGCCGCCGCCGCGGCGCTGGTGATGCGCCGCCGTGCGGCCAACCGCGACGGCGACGACAGCGAAGCGGCGTAACGGGCCACTGGCGGCAGACGGCCTCGCGCCGGATGCCGAATGATGGGGGCCGTCCCTTGGGGCGGCCCCCTTTTTCGTGGCGGTCATGATTTCGGCCCCGGGATCGCCCTGCGTCATCATTGCGAGCGGAGGGGCGAACACAGGCTTGCACCGCCCGCTCCGCGCCGCCATAGCGCGGCCATGCACGATATCCGCCTGATCCGGGACGACCCCGCCGCGTTCGACGCGGGCCTCGCGCGCCGCGGCCTTGCCCCCCTGTCCGAAATCATCCTGGCCGCCGACGCCGCGCTGCGCGCGTTGCAGACCGACATGCAGGCCGCGCTCGCGCGCCGCAACGAGGCGTCGAAGGCGATCGGCCAGGCGATGGCGCAGGGCGACACGGCCACCGCCGAAACGCTGAAGGCAGAGGTCGCGGCGCTGAAGCAGTCGCTCCCCGAACAGGAAGCCGCCGAGCGCGCGCAGCTTGCCGCATTGCAGGACAGCCTCGCCGCGCTCCCCAACCTGCCCGCCGCCGACGTTCCCGACGGCGAGGACGAGGAAGGCAATGTCGAGATTTCGCGGTGGGGCACCCCGCGTACCTTCGCCTTCACGCCGCGCGAGCATGCCGATTTCGCCCCCGCGCTCGGCCTCGATTTCGAGACCGCGGCGCGGATGTCGGGTGCCCGCTTCGCCTTTCTGAAAGGGTCGATGGCGCGGCTCGAACGCGCGCTCGGCCAGTATATGCTCGACCGGCAGACCGGCGAGGCGGGCTATCGCGAATGCGCGACGCCGCTGCTGGTGCGCGACGAGGCGGCATTCGGCACCGCGCAGCTTCCCAAGTTCCGCGAGGACCTGTTCCAGACCACCGACGGCCGCTGGCTGATCTCGACGTCGGAGATGAGCCTGACGAACGCGGTGCGCGAGGAGATATTGCCCGAGGCCGACCTGCCGCTGCGCATGACCGCCCTCACCCCCTGCTTCCGGTCCGAGGCGGGCGCGGCGGGGCGCGACACGCGCGGCTATATCCGCCAGCACCAGTTCTGGAAGGTCGAGCTGGTGTCGGTCACCCGCCCGGAGGACAGCGACGCCGAACTCGAACGCAAGACGCGCGCCGCCGAGGCGATCCTCGAGGCGCTCGAGCTGCCCTATCGCCGGATGCTGCTGTGCGCGGGCGACATGGGCTTTTCGGCGCGCAAGACCTATGACCTCGAAGTGTGGCTGCCCGGCCAGGGCGCCTACCGCGAGATTTCGAGCTGCTCCAACTGCGGCGATTTCCAGGCGCGGCGCATGAACACCCGCTTTCGCCGCGAGGGCGCGAAGGGCAACGAGTTCGTCCACACGCTCAACGGCTCGGGGCTGGCGGTCGGGCGCACGCTGGTCGCGATCCTCGAAAATTATCAGCTGGAGGACGGCAGCGTCGATATTCCCGCGGCGCTGTTGCCTTACATGGGTGGGGTCACGCGGCTGACACCCATCACCTGACTACCCTCGTCACCCGGCCTTGGGCCGGGTGACGAAAAGAGAAAGAAACCAAGGTGCGCATCCTCCTCACCAACGACGACGGTTATCATGCCCCCGGCATGGCGGTGCTCGAAGCGATCGCACGGCAGCTTTCGGACGATATCTGGGTCTGCGCCCCGTCGGAGGAGCAGTCGGGCGCCGGCCATTCGCTGACGCTGTCCTATCCGGTGCGCGTCCGCCAGCATGGCGAGCGGCGCTGGTCGTGCACCGGCACCCCGACCGATTCGGTGATGATCGCGATCGGCAAGCTGATGCCCGAAAAGCCCGACCTGATCCTGTCGGGGGTCAACCGCGGCGCCAATCTGGGCGACGACATCACCTATTCGGGCACGGTGTCGGCGGCAATCGAGGGGGCGCTGGCCGGCATCCCGGCGATCGCGCTGAGCCAGGTCTATGCGCGCGAAGGCATGGGCGACACCGTTCCCTTCGGCGCGGCCGAGGCGTGGGGGGCGAAGGTTCTGGCGCCCCTGCTCGCGATGCGGATGGCGCCGCGGACGCTGATCAACGTCAACTTCCCGGCCGTCCCCGCCGACGCGGTGCGCGGGATCCGCGTCGTCCGGCAGGGCTTCCACGACTATAGCCGCGGCTCGATCGTCGAGGGCGTCGATCCGCGCGGCTACACCTACTACTGGTTCGGGCTGCACGGCATCGAGCATTCGCTGGGCGCCGACAGCGACCTCGAGGCGATCGACGCCGGCTATATTTCGGTGACGCCGCTGCAACTCGACCTGACCCACGACGCCTCGCTCGCTGCGTTGCGGAGCGCCTACCAGGGCTGAGCGGAAGAGAGGCGATGCCGATCCGACGCTTGATACATTGGCACGATCGCTCTTGAATATAACACATCGTGTCCCCGCGCAGGCGGGGGCCTATGGCTGTGGGGATTCGGGTTTCGGCACGGTTTTCCCTTCCGCCGCCCTGACCTTGTTTGGCAATGATCCCTTTTCGACAAGTCACCGTTCCCCGGCGAAAGCCGGGGTCCAGGTGGGGCAGCGCCGCCTCGCATGGACCCCGGCTTTTGCCGGGGAACAGTTCCTGATTTGCCTGAAGGACATATGCGCCAACTTGTTTCAGAGCCTGCCCCGGACCCGATCAGAGGGTCCATGGTCCCCCCTCGCCTGAAAGTCGGCACAGAAGGGAAGGTTCGGCCATGAATGCTGAACGAGTTCAGTATGACGGACGAGGCAGCGCGCCGAACGCCGACTCCCCATAGACCATAGAGCGTCTTGACGCCGACGCCGGCTTTGCTTTGCGCTGGGCTCCCGCCTCCGCGGGAGCACACGAGTATTTTCGCGATCCGCTTCGCTGAAACGGGCGTCCCATGCCCTCCGATCGCTCAGTTTCTGTTCCGAAATGAAACAGATGGCTGGTGTTCGCTGCCTGGCTTTGGCAAGGAAGCGGTGTGGGGGCGCTTATTCACCGTATCGGGCCGCTTGTGGGCGCGGCATTGCTGGGCGGCTGTATTCCAGCGGCCATGTCGCCGACGCCGCGCGCGACCGCACCGGTAGCCAGCGCGTCGGCGCCGTCTACCGCGCGTGACGATTTCGAACGGCGCTCGCTGGGCGAGGTCGTTGGCGGCGACGCGCGGCAGACCTGGACGCTGAAACCCGTCACCGCCGACGCGCGCGCGGTCACGGCCGGCACCTATACCGTGCGGCCGGGCGATACGCTGCGCGCGATCGGCGCGATGACGGGCGCGGGTTCGGAGGCGATCGCGATGGAGAACGACCTCGCGCCGCCCTACACGCTGCATCCCGGCCAGACGCTCCGCGTTCCCGCGGGCCTCTATCATCGCGTCGCGGCGGGGGAGACGGGCATCGGCATCGCACAGGCCTACGGTGTCGACTGGGGGGAGGTCGTCACGATCAACGCGCTCGGCGAACCCTATATCCTGCGCGTCGGCCAGCGGCTGCGCTTGCCGGCCGAGGCACGGGCCCAATCGCCGCGTGCCGTCGACGTGGCGGCACGCGCGGCATCCTTCACGCTCGACATCGACGACATCGCGACGGGCAGCCAGCCCGCGCTCGCCGAAAGCGGGCGCCCTGCAGCGGCCAGCGCGGTGCCAAAACACCCGGTGACGACGGCAATCGCGGCGCCGGCCGCCTTTTCCGGCCGCTTCCGTTGGCCGCTCGCCGGTCCGGTCATCGCCCGCTTCGGTCCGCTGGCGCCCGGCAAGGTCAACGATGGCATCAACATCGCCGCGGCGCAGGGGACGCCGATCCACGCCGCGGCGGACGGCGTCGTCGCCTATGCCGGCGACGAGATCGCCGTCTATGGCGGCCTGATCCTGATCGACCACGGCGGCGGCTGGATGAGCGCCTATGGCCACGCAGGCGAAATCGCGGTGCAGCGTGGGCAGGCGGTGAAGGCCGGCACCGTGATCGGCCGCGCCGGCGCGAGCGGCCAGGTCCAGTCGCCGCAACTCCATTTCCAGCTCAGGAAGAATCGGTTACCTGTCGATCCGATGAAGCAGTTGCCGCCCCGATAGCCGCCGATGGCCAGACGACTACCCCGGAGCGTCCAGCGCCAGTTCGACGTCCTGCGCCGCGCGACCCGCTGGCCGATCTGGGCCGACTTGGTCACGCGGCTGGGTGTCGCCTTCCTGCTGATCGGGATCGCGGTGGCGATCCACTGGGTCGGGCGCGACGGGCTGGTCGATCACGAGGACGGTGCCATCAGCTTCCTCGATGTCGTCTATTTCACGATGATCTCGGTCACCACCACCGGCTTCGGCGACATCACCCCGGTGTCCGACCGGGCGCGGCTGGTCGAGGCGGTGGTGGTCACGCCGATCCGCATCGCCGTGCTCTTCATCTTCGTCGGCACCGCCTATCAATTCGTCCTCAAACGCACATGGGAAAAATGGCGCATGGCCCGCATCCAGGCAAAGCTCACCAACCATATCGTCGTTCTCGGCTTCGGCGTCAGCGGCAGCGAAGCCGTCAAGGAACTGATCGTGCGCGGCACCGATCCGTCGAAGATCGTCGTCATCGACCCGGCGCGCGGGCGCGTCGCCGCCGCCGAGCACATGGGCTGCAACGTGATGGAGGGCGACGCGTCGAACGACGACACGCTGCTGCACATCCGCATCAACGAAGCGAAGAGCGTGCTCGTTTCCGCCGGGCGCGACGACACATCGATCCTGATCGTGCTCACCGTGCGCCATCTCGCGCCGCACGTTCCGATCAGCGTCGTCATCCGCACCCAGGACAATGAATTGCTCGCGCGGCAGGCGGGCGCCAACAACGTCATCAACCCGGTCAGCTTCACCGGCCTGCTGCTCGCGGGGTCGGCCGAGGGCGCGCATGTTGCCGACTATATGGCCGACCTCGCGGCTGCCGGCGGCCGGGTGCAGCTGAGCGAGCGCCGGGTCAGCCCCGAGGAGATCGGCCGCGGCCTCGACACGCTCGCCAGCGGCGGGCGCGGCCTGCGCCTCTATCGCGGCGGCAAGCCCTACGGCTTCTGGGAACCCGAAGCCCAGGCGCTGCAGGCGGGCGACCTGGTGGTCGAGGTCGTCCCCTGCAAGGACAGCGAAGCGCAGGCGTAGCCCGCCCGACGCGCGACAATCCCCGTATACTACTGCGTCGCGGTTTCAATTTGCCGCATGGCGGAAAGCCCATGAACCGCCTGCAACGGCGCCTTGGCGCGCAAAATGCCGACGGAATGTAAAAAGGCGCTTGCTTTTCTCGCGAATGACTCGCAATAGCGCGCCATTATTTCCATCATGGATCAAAAAGGGGGCATGAATGTCATTCTTGCGTTTGCGTGAATCACTGGCGGCAGCGGCGCCGGCCTATCTGGCTCTGGGTTGCTTCGGCCTCGCCGTTTCGCCCGCGGCCGCCCAGGACAACGGATCGGAAGCGAAGGCGCCGCGGCTCGGTGGGGTCACCGTGACCGACACCGCGATCGACGACGAAGGCTATAAGGTCGACCGTCCGTCCTCGCCGAAATTCACGCAGCCGCTGCGCGACACGCCCCAGACGATCCAGGTGATCGACAAGCAGCTGTTCAACGAACAGGGGGCGACGACGCTGACCGAGGTGCTGCGCAACAGCCCCGGCGTCGGTACCTTCTATGCCGGCGAGAACGGCAATACGACGAGCGGCGACGCGATCCGCATGCGCGGCTTCGACACGTCGAACAGCATCTTCGTCGACGGCATCCGCGATCTGGGCTCGATCTCGCGCGACATCTTCAACACCGAAGCGGTCGAGGTTCAGAAAGGACCGGCGGGCACCGACAATGGCCGCACCGCACCGACGGGCGCGATCAACATGGTGTCGAAGCGGGCGTCGCTCGAAAGCGCGCTGTCGGGCACGCTTTCGGTCGGCGTCGACGGGCAGAAGCGCGTGACGGCCGACGTCAACCAGACGCTGGGCGACCAGAGCAACAGCGCGTTGCGGCTGAATGTCCTGTGGCAGGACAGCGATGTTCCCGGCCGCGATCATGTCGAGAACCAGCGGCTCGGTCTCGCCGCCTCGCTCGGCTTCGGTCTCGAAACCGCGACCCGCGCCTGGCTCAATCTGCTCTATGTCGATCAGGACAATATTCCCGACGGCTATGTCCCGACGATCGCCCTCCCCGGATGGCAGCCCCAGTCCGGACAGGAAGCGCTGGCCGGCCATCCCGTCGATTCAAGGAATTTCTACGGCACGCGCAAGGATCATGACGACGTCAGGGCGCAGATGGCGACATTCATCGTCGAACATGATTTCTCCGACAATGTGCGGCTGTCCAACGTCGCGCGCTGGGGCGAGACCAGGCAGGATTATCTGCTGACCGCATTCATGTCGACGAACGCCAACATCGTCGGCGATCCTGCGAATCCCAACGACCTGTCCGCCTATACGATGACGCGCGGCAACCCCACGATCCGCGATGCGCGAAACCGCATCCTGACCGACCAGCTCAACCTGCGGGCCGATTTCGCGACCGGGGCGATCGAGCATAATCTGAGCGTCGGTGCCGAGATCACCAGCGAAAAGCAGATCACCTACGGCCACAGTTCCTCGGGCACCCTGCCGGTCGCCAATCTCTACGATCCCGACTGGAACGACACGAGCAACTACACCCATTCGCGCAACGGCACCGCTTCGCGGGGCAAGACGAATACGCTGGCCTTCTATGCCTTCGACACCGCGAAATTCTTCGACGGGCTCTTGCTGGTGACCGGCGGCATTCGCCTCGATCATTACAAGACGACCTATGTCAGCACGGCCGTCTGCAACAACGGAACCGGCCGCGGCGCCGTGCCCTGCGGTACCGCGCCCGTAGGCTCGATCGTGACCACCGCCGACCTGACGGCCAAGGACACGCTGTTCAACTGGAAGCTGGGAGCGGTGCTGAAGCCCAGCGAGCCCGTCAGCCTCTATGTGAACTATGCGCTGTCGCAGCAGCCCCCGGGCGGCGACAACTTCACCCTGGCCACTGGCAACAGCGCCAACAACCCGGACTTCGCTCCCCAAAAGGCCAAGACGATCGAGGCCGGCGTCAAGCTGGACGCACTGGACGGCGCACTCGCCTTCAACGCGGCGGTGTTCCAGACCAAGGTGCTGAACGAGGTCAACGCCGCCGACCCGTCCGACATCCAGAGCGGATCGAAGCGCGTGCGGGGCTTCGAACTGTCGGTCGTGGGCAACATCACCGACGACTGGTCGATCTCCGCCGGATACGGGCATCAGAAGACCAAGGTCACGAACGGCGGCGCGGTCGCCGTCGACGGCAGCACCGGCCTGACCTACGCCCCCGACGACAGCTTCTCGTCATGGACCAGCTATCGCGCGCCCTTCGGGCTCGAGATTGCCGGCGGCGTCCGCTACACCAGCGGAATGCGGCGCGGAACCGACGGCGCGGCCGGCACGCCGCCCCGCACCCAGGGCTACACGGTCGTCGACGCGCTGCTGGGCTATGCGGTCAACGACAATGTCACGCTGCGGGTGAATGCCTATAACCTGTTCGACAAACATTATGTCGCGGCGATCAACAAGAGCGGCTATCGCTACACGCCGGGGCAGCCGCAAACCTTCCTGTTCAGCGCCGACTTCCGTTTCTAGGTCGGCGCGGAACGGGCCTGGGCGGGGGACGTGGCGCGCCCCCGCCTTCGCCGTTTGAAAGGATCTGGATCGGCATGTTGCTGCATATTCCGAACATCCTGTCGGCCGAGGAGGTGGCGGCGGTCCGCGCCCGGCTCGACGACGCCGAGTGGACCGACGGGCGCGAGACGGTCGGAGCGCAGGGTGCCCGCGTCAAGCGCAACGAGCAATTGCCCGATAACCTGCCGCTGAAGGCCGAACTGGGAGCCACGGTGCTCGCCGCGCTGCAGCGATCGCCGCTGTTCTTCGCCGCCGCGCTGCCGCGCAAGATCCTGCCGCCGCGCTTCAACCGCTATGCGGGCGGCGGCGAATATGGTTTCCACGTCGACGGTGCGGTGATGCGTCTGGGAGAGGGCGAACATCTGCGGTCGGACCTGTCCTGCACCCTCTTCCTCAACGATCCGACCGACTATGAGGGCGGCGCGCTGGTCATCAGCGATACTTATGGCGAGCATCGCGTCGCGCTGCCAGCGGGGGACGCCATTCTCTATCCTTCGAGCAGCCTGCACCGCGTCGAACCGGTGACACGCGGCGCGCGCATCGCATCCTTTTTCTGGATTCAAAGCCTGGTGCGGGACGAAAGCCTGCGGCGAATGCTTCTCGAACTGGATACGGCGATCCAGAAACTCACCCCCGATGGGGCCGATAATGATGCTGTCCTTCAACTCACCTGCGTCTACCACAACCTGCTGCGACGCTGGTCGGAAACCTGAACGCGAGGCCCGAGAGCGCTTCGCCGCCGTGCCCCTGCCCCGGTCCGTCCGCCCGGTCGAGGCGGCCGGAGGGCCCGGCGGCGCCGTGCATCGCTATGGCGAGGCATCGCGCCCCAACCCGATCGCCGCCGGACTGGCGCTGTTGCTGACCGCGGTGCTGATCGCCGCGCTCGTCCACAGCGGGATTCGCCACGCGCACACGAAGGCGACCAGGCTGGCGGTGGTCAACCTGTCGATGGCGCCGCCGCCGCCACCGCCCGCACCCGCCGAGACGCCGCCGCCGCCGCAGCCGCGCGCCACCATGCCGCAGCCGCTGGTCGTGCTGCCCAATCCCCGGCCGTTGCAGATTGCGGTTCCCGACCCCGAACCGGCCGCGCCGATCGCGGTTTCCGTTCCGGCCGCTCCCCCGGCGCCGCCCGCTCCGCCGGCACCGCCGTCGACGATCCAGGCCGACGACCTTGCGACGCGCATGCTGTCGGGGCCTCCGCCGCGCTATCCGACCGAAAGTCGCCGCCACCGCGAGCAGGGAACGGTGCTTCTGTCGGTGACGCTGGGCGTCGACGGATCCGTCGCGGCGATCAGCGTTGCGCGAACCAGCGGCTTTCAGCGCCTGGACGAAGCCGCGCTGCGCGCGGTGCGGAAATGGCGCTGGGCGCCGACCATCCGCAACGGCGAAGCCGTGCGCGTCAAGGGCGTCGTCGAAATCCCCTTCATCCTGCGCGGATAGGGTATCAATCGAGCATCGCGCGCCACGCGCGCGACACATATTCGCGCTCGTCCGCGATCAGGCAGGCAGCGAGCCCGTGGGCGTCGGCCATGTCGAGCGCCGCCGCCGGCCCGGCGACGGTCAGCGCGGTCGCCCAGCCATCGGCCATCATGCAACTGCGATGGATCACCGTCGCCGACGTTATGCCGTTGCGGATCGGCAGACCGGTGCGCGGATCGAAGCTGTGCGAGTAGCGGCGGCCCTCTATCTCCAGACCACGCCGATAATCACCCGACGTCGCCACCGACAGGTCGTGCAGCGCAATGCGCCAGGGCAGCCCGTTCCAACCGGGCGGCGGCTCGACATCGACCCACCATGGATGACCGTTGGGCCTGATCCCCTCGCCCCGCAGTTCGCCCCCCACCTCGATCAGGAAATGGCGTACGCCGGCGTCGCGCAGCCGCTCGGCCGCGAGGTCGACGCCATAGCCCTTGGCGATGCCTGACAAATCGAGCGATGCGCCCTCCTCGCGGCGCAGCTTCCCGGCCTGCCGGTCGAAGGCGATGCCGCCGCGCGGCGCGGCGATCGAGGGGTCCGGGCGCGCCGCCACCGGCCCCGCGCTGCCGAAACCCCACGCCTCGGTCAGGCGCCCCAGTCCCGGATCGAAAGCGCCGCCGCTGGCGTCGGCGATGGCGAGCGCCGCCTCGACGACCTGTAGCAGTTCGGAAGGGACCGCCTGCCACGCCCCGGCCGGGGCGCGGTTGAAGCGCGACAGGTCGGAGTCCGGCTCCCACTGGCTCATCTGCGCGACGACGAGATCGAGCGCGCGCTGGACGACGGCCGCCGCATCGCGCGGCGGCGCGACGGCCTGCAGGCTCCAGTCGGTCCCCATGCTGGTTCCCGAAAAGCGCTCGATCCCCGCCGGCGCATCGCGCTTCGCAAAGGCGGCGGGGGTCAGCGCCCGCGGGATGAGGACGCGGTCGTTCAGGGCGCCATCACCTCGAGCGTCGTGACATAGCTCGCCCGGCGCTGCGGCTGGGCCGGCGCCGCGCCCTCTTCGCCCTGCTCGGCACGCGGCGTGGTGACGTTGACCCAATAGAGGCCCGCCTCGGGCCACGTCACCGTGACGCGGCCGTCGGCACCGGTCGTCAGGTCGATCTGGCCGAGCTGGTCGCGATAGCGGATGCCGCCGGGGATCACGGTCACCGTCAGGCCCGCCGCGGGCTTGCCGTCGAGCAGGAACTGGAAGGTCGCCGCCTCGCCCGCATAAAGGTCGTTCGGATGCGTCACCGGGACCAGTTCGATCCCCTTGCCGGTCGTCTGGAACACCGTCGTCGTCGGTTCGCCGACGGTGACGAAAATCTCGTTGCGGTTGTTCGATTCCGCCGTCCGCACATTGGTCGCGCCGGCGGGCAGCCGCTCGGCAAGGTTGGCGGTGGTGGTGCCGCGCGGCAGGCGCTCGGTCTTGCCGTTCAGGTCATAGCTGCCCATCAGCGCGTCCGACGCGGTTCCGATCTTCCACGTCCCCTTCTGCGTCAGATGGACGTCGAACGTGCTGCGATAGCGGCCGGTCGAACCATGCTCGATCTGCGCCTCGCTGCCGTCGGGCGCCCAGGCCTTGATCCCGTCGAGCCGCAGCGGCTGGTGCTCGAAATAGAAGAGGTCGTTCGACACCGCCGCATCGACCGTGACCCAGACGTCATCGCCCGACAGCACGGTCGCCGACGGCATCATCCACTGCCGATGCGCGCTTGCCGGCGTCACGGCCAGCGCCGACAAGGCGATCGTCGCCGCCAGTCCCAGGATTCGCTTCTTCATCGTTCGCCCTTTCGTATCAACGGAATGAGATGGAGACGGCGCCCAGCTCGCTGGTGCCCGCGGCGCGGCCGCCCGCGCCCGCCTTCGCCGGCCAGGTGAAGGGGATGCGCAGCAGCTCGCGCCCCCCGACCTCGCGCGCCGCCTCTATGACCAGCGTATATTGCCCCGGCACCGTCGCGCCGAGCTGCGCGCGCGAAAAGCTGACCTTGTGCGTCCCGGGTGCACGCGTCGCGCCAGTGACGCCGTTCGCGGGAAAGGTCATCGAGCGGCCCGACACGCGCCACCACTGGCGAACGTCGCGGAGCCATTTCGTGCCCTCGCCATTCTTCATGTCGTAATCGTACCAGACCGCGACCGTCTTGGCCGGGGCCCCCTCCTTCTCCACCCAGATGGCGACATAGGGCCGATGATATTCGGCGACCTTGAGCCGCGGGATGGTGACGGTCACGTCCATCGTGCCCGGCGCGGCGGCCAGCGCCGGGGCCGCGAGTACGGCTGACAGCGTTCCGCCGATCAGGATCGTCCGCATGGGTGAAGTCATGGCTGTTGCCCTCCTAGTGAATAGAGACGATGGCGATTGCGGCGGGGATCGCAAGCCCGGCCGCGACGATCGGCCAGGTCGATCTGCGCTTGGCCGCGTGAAGCTGAAGCAGGAACAGCCCGGTGATCGCGAAGACCAGGCAGGCGAAGGCGAAGATGTCGATGAACAGGCTCCACGCGCCGCCCGAATTGCGCCCCTTGTGCAGGTCGTTGAGGTAGGAGATCCAGCCGCGGTCGGTAATCTCCGCGCTGACAGCACCGGTGGCGCGGTCGATCGCGACCCAGGCGTCGCCGCCCGGACGCGGCGCGGGCAGATAGACTTCGCCGTCCGACCATTCGGCATCGGCCGACACCTTGACGGGGAAATGCGCCTCGACCCACGCGGCGACGGACGGGGGCAGCGGCGCCTTTTCATCCGCCTCGCCGGCGGGGGCCGCCCTGGCGAGCTGATCGAGCAGCGGGGGGGGCAATTGCGCCGTCCGCGCCGACACCTGCGGCGCCGCCTCGATATCGGCGGCATGGTTCAGCGTGAAGCCGGTGACCGCGAACAGCAGCAGCCCGATCAGACAGATCGCCGAGCTCATCCAGTGCCACGTGTGAAGCTGTTTCAGCCAAAAAGCCTTGCGCCCGCGCTTCGGACCGGCTTGACGTGACGATGATCGGGACATGATAGGCGAAAGGTTCCGTTGCACAGCGCGATGGCAGTCGCCCTATCCAGAACGATTCTCAATAGCAACAGAGAGATTGTCGCAAATCCTCTCAAATTCCGCGAAATGAGGCCGGTCAACTTCGATAGCTGTCCGCTGCTGGCGGCCGGAAGGATCACCGTCTTTGTGAGGAGCCGTAGGCGTCGGAGCGACCTCCAGCCATCGGCTTGCCTTGCCGATGGCCGGAGATCGCTTGCCCGGCCGGCGTCGGAGGACGGCTTCGGTCAGCCCCCGATCGTTGCAGCCTGACGCCGCGAATTCTGCGGCGGCGTTTCGGGCTCGGCCGGCAATTCGGCCGCAGGCCGGACGGTCATCCCCAGCGCCGCGGCGACGCCGGCCCCATAGGCGGGGTCGCAGCGGGTGCAATTGTCGATGTGCCGCTGCTTGATGAAGGCCGGCGCATCGCCCATCGCCCGCGCCGTATTGTCGAACAGCACCTGCTGTTGCTCCGGGCGCATCTGCTGGAACAGCTTGCGCGGCTGGGTGAAATAATCATCGTCGTCGTCGCGGAAATTCCAGTGCGCCGCGTCGCCGCTGATGCGCAGCGGCGGTTCGCCATAGTCGGGCTGCTGCTGCCACTGGCCGAAGCTGTTCGGCTCGTAATGCGGGCGGCTGCCGTAATTGCCGTCGACCCGTCCCGCGCCGTCGCGCTGGTTGCTCATCACCGGGCAGCGCGCGGCGTTGACCGGAATCTGGTGATAGTTGACCCCGAGCCGGTAACGCTGGGCATCGGCATAGTTGAACAGGCGCGCCTGCAGCATCCGGTCGGGCGACACGCCGATTCCCGGCACCAGGTTTGACGGCGCGAAAGCGCTCTGTTCGACATCGGCGAAGAAATTGTCCGGATTGCGGTTGAGTTCGAACTCACCGACCTCGATCAGCGGATAGTCCGCCTTGTACCACACTTTGGTCAGGTCGAAGGGGTGGAAGCGATAGGTCTCGGCATCGGCCTCCGGCATGATCTGGACATACATCGTCCATTTCGGGAAATCGCCGCGCTCGATCGCCTCGTACAGGTCGCGCTGGTGCGATTCGCGGTCGCCGCCGACCAGCGCCGCCGCCTCCGCATCGGTCAGGTTCGCGATGCCCTGCTGGGTCCTGAAGTGGAACTTGACCCAGAAGCGCTCGCCCGCCTCGTTCCAGAAGCTGTAGGTGTGGCTGCCGAAACCGTGCATGTGGCGATAGCTTTTCGGGATGCCGCGGTCGGACATCACGACGGTCACCTGGTGGAACGCCTCGGGCAGCAGCGTCCAGAAATCCCAGTTGTTGGTGGCGCTGCGCATGTTGGTGCGCGGGTCGCGCTTCACCGCCTTGTTGAGGTCGGGGAATTTGCGCGGGTCGCGCAGGAAGAAGACCGGGGTGTTGTTCCCCACCATGTCCCAATTGCCTTCCTCGGTGTAGAATTTCAGCGCGAAGCCGCGGATGTCGCGCTCGGCGTCGGCCGCGCCGCGCTCGCCCGCGACGGTGGTGAAGCGCGCGAACATCTCGGTCTTCTTGCCCACTTCGCTGAAGATTTTCGCGCGGGTGTAGCGGCTGATGTCGTGAGTCACGGTGAAGGTGCCGAAGGCGCCCGAACCCTTGGCGTGCATGCGCCGCTCCGGGATCACCTCACGCACGAAATTGGCGAGTTTCTCGTTGAGCCACACGTCCTGGGCGAGCAACGGGCCGCGCGGGCCGGCGGTCAGGCTGTCCTGATTGTCGGGCACGGGCGCGCCGAATGCCGTCGTCAGATGGGAAACCGGGCACTGGCCGGCGTCGGGATGCGTCTTGGTCATGGCAGTTCCTCCTCTCGAAATGGCGATACCCCCTGTTAGACCGGCAAGCTCAATTCATCAGCTTCATAAAAATCGTCATTCTCATCGAAAAAGTCGATCAAGATTGATCGCAACGCAAGGTAAGGCTGATGAACCCGGGCAGTTCCTTCGAACTATCCGCGCAGGATTTTCGCCATGGCCTTCCCGCGGGCCAGTTCGTCGACGAGCTTGTCGAGATAACGGATCTCCCGCATCGTCGACTCCTGAATCTCTTCGAGACGAACGCCGCAAATCACGCCCGTAACCAGCGATCGCAAGGGATTCATTCGAGGCGCCTGGGCGAAGAAATCCTCGAAGCTCGTCTGCTTCGCCAGTCGATCGTCCAGCGCCTTCTGGCTGTATCCCGTCAGCCAACGGATGATCTCGTCCACCTCGGCCCTGGTGCGCCCCTTTTTCTCCGCCTTGGCGATATAGTGGGGATAAACGCTCGCGACGCTGACCGAATAGATGCGATGCTTCGCCATGCGTCCTCCTCCGTCGCCATGAGCCGCGCGCCGGCTGCGCCGACCGATCATAGCATGAGAGGGAGGTTTGACCGCTATGGTGAACTCGGCCTGCTCTATGTCGATCTCGACATCGCCTTACCGGACGGAGAACGGTCGAATGGCCGGAAGCGGGCTTCGTCCGCGTCCGGCCACGAAGCGGGAATGGCGCACGGCTGCCGCCGCGCCAAATGCGGGCGCCTATCGGAACTTGAAACTCATGTTGACGCCATAGGTCACGGGCATGCCGGCAAACCGGATCACCGCATCTCCGCGCCGCGCCCGCCGACTTATGGCAAGACCTGGACGGGCAAGATCGCGCTGGCGTCGGCGCTGTTCAAGCAACCGCGACCACGGCCCGAAAAATAACCGCCGGCGGCTACTTCCCCTGTGTGGCCAGGACGCGCAGGATGTTGCCGCTCCACATCTTCTCGATATCGGCGTCCGAATAGCCTGCCTGCTTCAGCCGTTCGGTGACCTTCGGCAGCGCCGAAATATCCTCGATCCCCTTCAGCCCGCCGCCGCCGTCCCAGTCAGCTCCGAAGCAGACATGATCGACGCCGCCGACCTCGATCGCGCGCAGCACCATCTTCATATAATCCTCGAAGTCCGCCGCCCACATCGTTTCGGTCTTGTCGAGTTCGCGCCACTGGCGCGTCAGTTCGGCCTGCGCTTCGGGGGCCAGTTCGCCGATCCGCTCATAGTCGGCGAACAGCTTCGCGCGCGGCGGCGACATCTTCATCTCCGACATGTAGATGGTCGAGATGCACATCGCGCCGCCCTTCGCCGCAAGCGCCTTCAGCCGCCCCTCGTCGAGGTTGCGCGGGTGATTATGCGCCGAACGCAGGCTCGAATGCGAAAGCAGGATCGGATATTTCGACAGCGCGAGCAGTTGATCGAAGGTTGCATCGGACGAATGGCTCGCGTCGATGACGATACCGAGCCGGTTCATCTCGGCCACCCACTTTTCGCCGAGCGGGCTGAGGCCGTTCCAGCGCGGCTTGTCGGTCGCGCTGTCGGCGAACTGGTTGTTGAGCCCGTGCACCGGCCCCGCGAGACGCACGCCCTTGTCGTAGAACTCGCTGAGCAGCGACAGGTCCTCGCCCAGCGGATAGCTGTTCTCTATCGACTTGAAGGCGATCAGCTTGCCTTCCCTGTCGAGCCGCCGCGCATCGTCGGCGGTGCGCGCCGCGCCGATGGCGCCGCTGTTGGCGGCGATCATCCGGTCGATGCTGTCCGAACGCTTGCGAGCGTGCGCGAGCGCGGCGGCATAGCCCGCCGCGGTCAGCGGTCCCTGATCGGTGTAGATGGCGAAGAAGCCGCCATCGAGATTGCCGTCCTTCATCCGCGGGATGTCGAGTTGCGACAGGTCGGTCGCGAGGATGTGGCGGTCGGCGAAATTCCATCCCTGCCGATCGAAATGGAGCGGCGTGTCGAGGTGGGTGTCGAGCACGAGCATCCGGCTGTGCAGCGGTGCCTCGGCGGCCTTCGGCTTGTCGCCGCCGGTCGAACAGGCGGCGAGCGCGGTCGCGCCGAGCAGAATGGCGATGCGTTTCACTTCTTGTCCTCCACAGGCTTCAGGTCGAGGTCGTGATAGTCCCAACTGAAATCGGCGATCTGGCTGACCGCTTTCATCGTCACCCCGGTCACCTTGCCCCCGGCATCGAGCGCGAAGGTGACATAGGCGGGCTCTATCGCCGGATCGTCGAAATCGGTGACAAAGCTGTCATACTGCCAATGCTTGAGGCGCCCCGCCATCCGCGGCGTCGAGGTGAAGTCGATGCTCAGCCCCTTCGCGCCCGCCCCGATCACGACGTCGCCATACCAGGGATCGCGGTAGCGCCCCGCATAGCCCGCGAGCGGCAGCGACGGGCCCGATTTGGCGGGCGACGCCTTCGCCTGCTTGAGATATTCGACCCCACCCGCGAGCCGCGCCTGATACCAATCCTCCCATTTCCGGGTCCAGCCATAGTCGGGCTGGTCCAGATAATGGTCTAGCAGTTCGTAGGTCAGGCCGAGCAGCATGCCGCTGTCCTCGCTGTTCATCATGATCGCGAAACCGACATTCTTGTCGGGGATCATCACGACGCGGGTGATCGACCCGAAAACGCCGCCGCTATGCTGGATGATGCGGTGGCCGCGATAGTCCTGCACCTGCCAGCCGAGCGCATAGGCCTGCTGCGTCGGCTGCGCGGGTTTCAGCGTATCGGGCAGCGGGGTGATCGGCATCGGTGTCACCGGCGCCCACATCTCGGCCGCCTGCTTCTCGCTGAACAATCGCTTGCCGTCGGGGAGCGCGCCGTGCGCGAGCTGGATATTGAGCCACGCCGCCATATCTTCGGCGCTGAGCGCGAGGCCGCCCGCGGGCGCGCCGTTGCGGCCGAGCTCGTCGCGCTCGTCGAGCGCCTGCTGCGGCCCGATCCCGCGCAGCACGCCCGACAGGCGCGCGTGCGGCCAGCTCCGGTTCGCGATGCGGAAGCGGTCTTCGCTGTCGCTCGTCGCATTCTTCATGCCGCCCGCGCGCAGCACGCGCTCGCGGGTGAAATCCTCCCAGGTCTGACCAGTGACCTCCTCGATCAACTGCCCCGCGACCGCATAGAGGATATTGTCATAGGCATAGGCCGAACGGAAGCTCGTCCGGGGCTTGAGGAACGCGACGCGTTCGGCGGTCTGCCTGCGGGTCAGGCTGGTGCGCGGCACGAACATCAGGTCGCCCTGCCCCAGTCCCAGTCCGCTGCGGTGGACGAGCAGGTCGCGGATCGTGATCTCGCGCGTTACCCACGGGTCGTACATCCGGAACCACGGCATATGCTCGATCACCGGGTCGTCCCACCCGATCCGACCTTCGTCGACGAGCACCGCGAGCGCCGCGGCGGTCATCGCCTTGCCGGTCGATCCGGTCTGGAAGATCGTCTGACCGTCGATGGGCGCGCTCTCGCCGAGCTTGCGAACGCCCCAGCCGCGCGCGAGCGTGGTCCTGCCGTCCTCGACGATCGCGATCGAGACGCCGGGCGCGCCGACCTTCTGCCGCAGCACCTCGACGCTTTCGCCAATGTCGGCGGGCGGGTCGGCCCAGACGGGCGCGGCCGCCGACAGCAGCAGCGACAGGGCAAGCAGGCGAACGGGTTTCATGGCAAGACCTCCCTTCGAGGAGCAGACGACGGACGCAGCAGGCGCCAGGTGCCGAGAGTGATGAGCGGCACGACAAAGACGGCGAGAAACAGCCAGGCGAGGAAGCGGTATCCGCTGGCGATGAGCTCGACGAGGCCGATCTCGCCCGCGACGAACATGCAGCCGGTCAGGATCACCGCGCCGATCAGCGCCCGCGCGCCGGCGCCGAGCGCAGGCCGACCCCGGCTCTCGACCGCGCCCGAGATACGCTCGTTGATCGCGTGCACCGCGCCCGCGCCACTTTCGAGCAGCGCCGCGAGGATCATCATCTGGAACAGGATGTGAAAGCCCGGCACCTTCATCTGGCGCAGCAGGAAATCGGACGGCAGGGTCTCTGCCCCGATCGCGGGATAGAAGGCGATCATCGCGACGAAGAAGAGGATCGCCGGCAGCATCGACAGCGGCCCCGCGATCAGCCCCGCGACGACCGCGTCGCGCTGGCTGGTCAGATGTCGCAGCACCGGCAGGATAACCACCGCGCCGACGATATTGTAGCTCGCATAGGTGATGCCCCCCGCCATCCAGCCTGCCGATGGCGGCGGCGCGGCGGCGAACCCCTGCCCGATCAGCCCGCCGAAGCTGGCGAGCGCAAGGATCAGGAACAGGCCGTAGACGGTATAGAGAAGGATCGAGACATATTTGAACATCTGCTCGACGGCGCCCGTCCCCCAGGCGGTGACCGCGACGATCGCCACCGCCAGCAGCGCCGATCCCGCCCATTCGGGCCAGCCGAAGGTGGCGGCGCCGATCGCCGCCGCCGCCGCGCCGAACACTGCGAGGATCAAGATGACGAAGACGATATAGGCCGCCTCGAACGCGACCCAGGCGGGGCCGAGAAGCCCCTTGAAGAAGGCGCGATAATCATATGCGCCGAGTTGGCGCGCGAGCGCGAAGGTCAGCGCGGCGATGACGCTCCAGATGCCGGTCGCGAGCAGCATCGCGGCGAGCCCGCCCCACGGCCCCGAGGGCACGAAATATTCGGCAAGCTCGCGCCCCGTCGCATAGCCGCCGCCGATGATGACGGCTTTCAGCGCGAAGCCAGGGAGCAGGAAGCGCTGGAACCAGTTGGGGTTCGCCGCGCCCGCCGTCATGCGAGAATGGCGTCCACGAGCGCGGCGAAGCCCGGACCGCCGCGGATCGGGTCGGCGACCGGCAGGCCGAGCCGGTTGCGCTCGGCCGCCATCAGCGCTTCGGCGCCGTCGGCGTCGAAGATCGAGGTGTTGAGGCTGACACCGCCGCAGCGGATCGCGGGATTGGTGCGGCTGCCGAGCCGGACTGTCAGGTCGATCACCTCCTCGATGCTCGGCAGGGCGAAATTCTCCATTCCCAGGATCACCTTGCGGGTCGGGTCGTGGCAGACGACGAACACGTCGGGCTGGCTGCCGTGCAGCAGGCCGAGCGACACCGCGGCATAGGCGGGGTTGAAGATCGATCCCTGCCCCTCGATCAGGTCCCAATGGTCGTCGGGCGCGTCGGGGCTGAGCATTTCCGCCGCCCCGGCCTCGAAATCCGAAACCACCGCGTCCATCGGCACGCCGCCGCCGGCGATCATGATGCCGGTCTGGCCGGTGGCGCGAAAGTCGGCGTCGATGCCGCGTTCGCGAAAGGCCCGGTGCAGCGCCAGCGCGGTATATTTCTTGCCGAGCGCGCAATCGGTGCCGACGGTGAGCAGCCGCTTGCCGCTGCGCTTGCGCCCGTTGCCGATGGGGATCGTCGGCGGCGGGGTGCGGACGTCGATCAGCCGCCGCCCGGTCCGCCGGGCGGCCTCGACGAGCGCGGGAACGCTCGTCAGCCTGGTGTGCAGGCCGCTGACGATGTCGAGCCCGGCCTCCATCGCCTCGACCAGCACCGCCACCCACGTATCGCCGATGACGCCCCCCTGGTTCGCAACGCCGATCACCAGCGACCGGGCCCCGGCCGCGCGGGCATCGGCGGGCGACAGGCGCGGCAGGCCGGTGCTGACCGTGCAGCCGGGCGCCGACCATTCGCCGACGCAGCGGTCCGCGGCCCAGTCGGCGAGGCCGAAGGCGGTCTTGGCATAGCCCGCCTCGGTCGTATCGCCGAGGAACAGGAGATAGGGTTGCGGCAGTGTCAGGCTGTCGGCCAGCCTGCCGAGGGGGGCATTCATCTTTTTCACTCCGTTCGCGTCAAAAGGCCATGTCGAGCGCGACGCCGATCGTCCGGGGCTGCAACGGCGAGATGGCGAGGAAACTCGGCCGGTTGAGTCCGTCGGCCATCGTCGTGCGCGCCATCTCGCCCTTGTTGTCGAGCAGATTGCGCGCATAGGCCCGCAGCGTCCAGTGGTCGTCGAACACCAGCGACGCGTTGAGATCGACCGACGTATAGGGTCTGGCACGCGCGACGAGCGGGTCGCTCTCGACCAGCGAGAGCCGGCTGCTCGCATGGCGGATGCCCGCGCCGAAGCTGCCCCGCGTGCCGCCGCCGAGCCCGAATTCATAGTCGGCGCGCAGCGCGCCGCTGAACCTGGGTACCGCGGGCAGGCGGTCGCCGTCGACGCCGCTGATCTCGGGCACATCCTCGCTGAGCCCGGCGTCGGTGTAGCTGCCCGTCGCGGTGATCGTCAGCCCCGGCACGGGACGGAACGCGATATTGCCTTCGAAACCCTTGCTGGTCGCCTTGCCGCCGTTCGCGCCGCCCGACACGCCGCCGAAGGCGCGCGTGACCTGGATGTCGGTCCAGTCCATCCAGAACCCCGCGACGTCGATCGTCACCGCCCGGTCGGCTAGGTCGGCCTTCAGCCCGACCTCGTAATTGGTCATGCGGTCGGCATCGACGCTCGGCGGGACGTTGGGGACGATGACGTTCGGGCCGCCGGGGCGATAGCCGGTCGCGACGCGCGCATAGAGCATCGCATCCGGGGTGATGTGGAACTGCGGGCTGACCGAGAAGGTCCACACGCTCTCGGCCGAGGTGCCCGGATCGTCGGCGGACGGGACAATCGCGCCCGAACTGATCTGGCGGAAGGTCTGCTCGTTGCGCGCCCAGCGCAACCCGGCGGTGATTTCGAACCGGTCGCTGAACTTGAAGGTGCCGTTCCCGAAGACCGCATATTCCTTGTAGGTCGCGGGCAGGCCCACGGTCGCGAGCGGATCGAGCGAAGCGATCAGATTGCCGTCCATGTCATAGGAATGCACGAGCTGCGCATTGCTGGTTTTCTCGTCGGTGTAGAAGCCGCCGATCATCCATTCGAAGCGGCCACCGCTCGGCGAGGCGAGCCGCAGTTCCTGGGTCCATTTGCGGAGCCCGAGGTCGAGATGGAAGGGCGTGATGCCGGCGTCGATCGGCGGATCGGTGATGAACGGGAAGAGCACGCCGAAGGCATAGCTCGCGTCCTGAAGCTGGCGGCTCTGCGTCTTGCTGTAGGTCGTCGCCGAGGTCAGCGTCGCGGCGCCGAAATCATAATCGATCGTCGCCGAATAATAATCGAGGTCGATGTCGTAGGATTCGGGGACGTAATTGTTGTACGAGCGCCCGTCGCCGAGCCGCACGCCGGTGAGGTCGGCGGCATAAATCCCGTTGCCGTCGGAATCGAGCGATTGCCAGATGCCCGCCAGCTTCACGCTGAGTTCGGCCGTCGGCTGCCACAACAGCGCGACGCGGCCGCCGCGCTGCTCATAATCATTCTGGTCCTTCAGCGCGGCATTGTTGACGCTGCCGACCCATCCCGGGGTGCTGCGCCAGGCGAAGCTGCCGGTGACCGCCAGCTGGTCCTCGACGACCGGGACGTTGACGAACGCCTGCCCGCCCCAGCCGAGACCGTCGCCGCCCTTGATGCCAAAGCCTTCGATCCCGGCGCGCACGCGGAACGCCCGCGCGTCCGGCTGGACGGTGACATATTTGACCAGCCCGCCGATCGAGCTCGCGCCGTAGAGCGTCCCCTGCGGCCCCTTGAGCACCTCGATGCGTTCGAGGTCATAGGGCATCAGGTCGATCGTGAACTGCCCGGCGCGGTTGTAGAGCGCGCTCGATCCGACCGGCGCGTCGTCGAGATAGATGCCGACGGTCTGGCCCGCGTTGAGCGGCGCGACGCCGCGCAGGGTGATCGTCGTCTGGCCGGGCGTGCCGCTGTTGCTGACGTTCATCCCGGGAACATAGCCCGCATAGTCGACGAGCGAGGCCGAGCCCTGCTCCTGCAGTTCCTCGCCCGCGACGACGCTGATCGCGATCGGCACGTCCTGCACGTTCTGCACGCGCTTCTGTGCGGTGACGACGATCTCGCCGCTACTTCCGGTCGCCGCTGCCTCCTGCGCCTGCGCGGGGACCGCGGTCGTCAGAGCGATCAGGCTGACCGCAACAAAATACCTCTTTTTCATCGTCTTACCCCCAGACTTGGGCGAGCAGGCGGCGGAAGTTGCCCCCGAGCACGGCCCCGATGTTGTCGTTGGAATAGCCCCGGCGGATCAGTTCCTCGGTCAGGTCGAAGACCTTGCGCGGATGGTCGAATCCATCGATGTCGATCTTGTCGCGAAAGGCGTAGCTGCCCTTGTAGCCCGCTTTCAGCAGCGCATATTCGTCGGGCTTCATGTCGTCATAGCCGTTGAGGTCAGCGTCCGAGCCGATGCCGACATGCTCGACCCCGACCAGCTTCGCGACATGGTCGACATGGTCCGCCATATGCCCGACGTCGGTCGGGTCGGTCGCGCGCACGAACATCCGCACCCCGGTGATTCCCATCACCCCGCCCTTCGCCGCGAGCGCGCGGATCGCCTCGTCGGCCTTGGCACGCGGATGGCCGGCGATCGCGCGGGCATTGCTGTGGGTGATCGCGATCGGCCCCCGCGCGATCGCAATCGCGTCGAGGGTCGTCCGGTCGCCGCAATGCGACACGTCGACGAGCATGCGCTCCGCCTCCATCGCCGCGATGATCGCCGCGCCATAGTCGCTGACGCCGCCGTCGACGCGATCGGTGCTGCCCGACCCGATCATGTTCTGGCTGTTGTAGGTGAGCTGCGCGCAGCGCAGGCCGAGGCGGCGGAAGGTCGCGACATCCTCGACCGCCTCGAACTGGTCGGCGTTCTGGATGCCCATGATGACGGCGCATTTGCCGTCCCTCTTCGCCCGGTCGAGATCGTCGGCGGTGTCGACGAGCGTGAAGACGTGACTGTTGCGCCCGACGAAACCCTGCCAGCCGGCCATATATTCGAGCGCCTGCGCCTTCGCGCCGGGGCCGCCAAGGCCATAGGCGTTGTGAAAGCCGGTGATGCCGCTGGCGCGGAATTCGGCGGCTTCGGCGTCGGTCAGGCGATGCGCGACATAGGCGGGCGACGTCGTGATCTTGAGCGGTGCCAGCATGTCGATGACCAGCGACGATGCGACGAGGTCGACCGCACGGCGCGAATAGGCGTGCGCCGGATCGGCCGCGAAGGCATAGATGCCCCTGTTGATCATCGGCGCGGACAAAGCGGCACCGACCGCGCCCGCGATGGCCGCGCGGCGCGTTACCCGGAATGATCGCGTCATTCCATCCTCCACCCAGGAAATTTCGATTTCTAGACTATTGTCCTAATCAGAAAATTGTCAACCCGTTTAGGACATAAATTTGTCAGTCACCCCAAATGCCGGCGGGACAATGGATCCTGCCGCCGCGATATTCGACGCCGGGATCGCGGTCGCGCGCGAGGAAGGTCGGCCCGTCGAGGTCGACGATGTCGCAAAGCTGCCCGACGAGGTAGGAGGGCGCCATCGACAGGCTGGTCCCCATCATGTTGCCGACCATCACGTCGAGGCCGAGCGTCCGCGCCTGCCGCGCGATCGCGAGCCCTTCGGTCAGCCCGCCGCACTTGTCGAGCTTGATGTTCACGACGTCGAAACGCCCGACGAGCGACGCGGTGTCGGCGAGCGACAGCGCGCTTTCGTCGGCGACGAAGGGGAGCGGCCGCTTGACACCGTCGAGATCGGCCTCGCGTCCGCGCGGCAGCGGCTGTTCGAGCTGCGCGACGCGCATCTCGACAAGCACCGGCAACAGGTCGGCGAGCGTCCGGATGTCATAGCCCTGGTTCGCATCGACACCGATCCAGGCGTCGGGACGCGCGGCGCGGATCGCGGAGACGCGCGCGATATCGTCGGCCAGATCGCCGGTCAGCTTGACCTTCACCGGCGCCTGCGCGTCGATTGCCAGCGCCGCCTTTGCCATGACCTCCGGATCGTCGGCGCCGAGCGTCAGGGTCGAGCGCAGCGCCTTCGGCGGGTCGAGGCCGGCGAGGTCCCAGACCGGCCGGCTCTGCTGCTTCGTCTCCAGGTCCCAGAAGGCGCAGTCGAGCGCGTTGCGCGCGCCGCCCGGCGGCAGGAGATGCTGCAGGTCGCCGCGCGTCGCGCCACCCTCGATCGCCTCGCGCGCGCGCATCGCCTCGCCAAGCATATGATCGATGTCGTCGCCCAGATAATAGACGCCGGCACCCTCGCCGCGCCCGACATGCGTCCCGTCCGACAGTTCGGCGACGAGCAGCGCGGTCTCGGTGAAGACATGGCCCGAAATGCGGAACGGCTGGTGATCGGGAAAGCGCTCGACCCGCAGGTCGAGCGCCAGGGTGGGTGCAGGCTGCGTCGCCATCAATAGACCATCCCGAAGCCATAGAGATGGAAGGCGAGCGTCACCCAGGCGAGGACCAGCCCCGCGAGGACCAGCAGCACCGCGCCGAGCTTCATCGTCCAGCGGCGCTTGCCCTGGATGCTGAGCCACAGGTGCCACGCCGCCGCCGCCAGCAGGCCGAAGGCGGCGACCGGCGTCAGGATGCGCAGCAGGTGGATCAACCAGTCGAGCGGGCCGCCGATGCTGCCGATATCGGCCGAGAAGACGGCAACGAGCCCCGCCCAGCCGATGACCGCGGCCAGCACCAGCCACGCGAAGACGCGCGACAGGCGATAGGCGCGCAGCGCTTTGCCTTCGAGCACGAAATTCGCAGCGAAGCTGCGCCGGACCAACGCGCGCACCGGCCAGGCGAGCGCCGCAAGCAGCGTGATGCCGAGCGCGAAGATGAGCGCCGGGTTGAGCCATGCCGCGTTGACGCCGGCGGGTGCGGGCTCGAACACCATGAAGGGCGATCCGGCATCAAGGCTCCAGCGCACGACGCGGCCGTCCTTCACCTCTGCGGCGAGACGTTCGCCCGTGTTCGTGTCGCGCCACACGAAAGGCTCGACCTCGACCCAGTCGCGCGCCCCGGCGCTCAGGCCTTCGAGCCCCGGTACCGTGATCTTGCCGTCTTCGGTCAGCGACACGGCGGGCTGGCCGAGCAGGCCGAACAGGCTCATGAAATTGGTGAAGGAACCGCGGCTGCTGACGTAATGGCCGACCATCATCTCGGCATGCTGCCGCGCGGTCTTCGCGTCGACCTGCCCCGGCTTCTCCGCGCCCGGCAGGTAGCGATCGGCGAATTTATGGAACAGCGCGCTGCGGATCGCGCCCGCCGCGCCTTCCTTGCCCGGGCTGTTCATCGAAATGAAGACGCCGATGTCGGCATCGGGGAACAGCCACAGATAGGAATGGAACCAGACGGTATCGCCGCCATGCGCGATCGCACGGTGACCGTTGACCCATTGTTCGTAGAAGCCGAGCGCCATGCTGTTGAGCGGGCCGACACCGGGCGCCTTGAAATCGTGCATCATCTTCGCGGTTTCGGGCTTCAGCAGACCCGCGCCGTCATTGAGGTGCGCGATCATGAACTTGCCCATGTCGGCGCCGCTCGCCGACAGGCTGCCCGCCGGCGCCGGAATGACCATCTCGAACGGCCGCGCCTTTTGCGTGACGTCGGGATAGCCGCCCGCCATGTCGGGCGCGAGCGCCTTCGGAAGCGGCTGGCGGAACGTCGCATGCGTCATGCCGAGCGGCCTGAAGATATGGTTGTCGATATAATCGTCGAACGGCTCGCCGCTGACGCGCTCGACGATATAGCCCGCGAGCGCGGTGGCATAGTTCGAATAGGCGGGCGTCGTGCCGGGCGCGAAGACGCGTTGCGGCAGCGCGAGCGGCATCTGCCGCTTGAGCGTCATCACCGCCTTCGGATCGTTGCTGATCAGATGGCGGACCGATTCCTCGAAGCCCGCCGTATGCGTCATGATGTTGCGCAGCGTGATCGGCTTGCCCTCGAAGGGCGGAATCTTGAAGTCGAGATAGGCATTCACATCCTTGTCGAGGTCGAGCTTGCCCGCCTCGACCTGCTGCATCACCGCGGTCCAGGTGAAGAGCTTCGACACCGATCCCGGTCGGAAAAGCGTGGTCTCCGGCAGGACGGGCTTGCGCTTGGCGACGTCGGCATAACCATAGCCCTTTTCGAGCACGACCTGATCGCCGCGCACGACCACGACGACCGCGCCTGGAATGCGCGCGCGTTCGAGCGCGTAGGGCAGGAAGCCGTCGAGGAAGGCTTCGAGATCGGCCGAACTGAGCGTAGCCGCCTGAGCGGGTTTCGCCGCCGGCAGCGGCGCCGCCTCGACCTTCTTGACGGTCGGCGCCGGGACCGGCCCCTGTGCGGCGAGCGGCACTGCGGCGAGCGCGGCGAGCCCGATCATGGCCTTTCGGATGAAACGCATCGCTTTCCCCCTTTTTCTGGCGCGCCCTCTGAAACCTTGCAGCGAGCCGCGCGACCCCTTACCAAGGAGCCAACACCTATTGGCCCATTGGGGACATAATGATCCTGATTGGAAAATTGTCAAACATGGAATGGAAAAACTGATGGCGGACCGTTCGAACCCGCCGACGCTCGGCGCGGTGATGCGCGGAATTCGCTCGCGAAACGGCTGGACGCTCAAGGAAATGAGCGCGAAATCAGGTATCCCCGTGTCGACGCTGTCGAAGGTCGAGCACGACCGGCTGACCCTGAGCTACGACAAGCTCCAGCAGCTCAGCCAGCGACTCAACATCCGCATGTCGGATCTTTTCGCCGAGGGCGAGGAAGAGAGCGCGCCGCGCGTCACGGGCCGCCGCAGCATCGGCACGAAGGAAAAGGCGGTGCGCGTCACGACCGACAATTACGATTATCACTATCTTTGCACCGATCTGCGGCAAAAGCGGATGCTCCCCATCATCACCCGCATCCGCGCGCGCAGCGCCAGCGAGTTCGGCGAACTCGTCCGCCATCAGGGGGAGGAATTCATCTTCGTCATCGAGGGGCGGATCGAGGTGCACAGCGAATTCTACGATCCGGTCACGCTCGAGCAGGGTCAGGGCATTTATATCGATTCGACGATGGGGCATGCCTATGTCGTCGGCGAAGGTTGCGAGGAGGCGCTCGTCCTCGGCGTCTGCTCGAGCGCCGACGACGGGCTGATGGACTCGCTGATGAGCCTGCACGGCTAGGGCGGATCGTTCCAAATCCGGTGAGGTTCTCCCTCTTCGACGGGGCATCGTTCCCCGGCGAAAGCCGGGGTCCACGCGGGACAGCGCCATGCCATCTGACCCCGGCTTTCGCCGGGGAACAAGCTCTTACGTATCTGAAGAGCATATACGCCAAACAAGTTCAGGGGGACGGAAGATCAGCGAACGTGCAGCGAGGCTGAATCCCTGCGACTCTCGATGAGCCGCCGACAGGCGTGTCGGATTCTCGGTTGAAATCCCGGTCGTTATCGTATGAAGGAGACATGGTTCGTCCATGCCGTCCCTTTCGGCGCCGGGCGATCCCAGCGCCGCCACGGCCGTCTCCTGTTGCAATGACGCGACTGCAAATCCGGGAATGACCATGACCGACACCACGCCCCGCCACATTCTCCTTGCCACCGACCTCAGCTGTCGCTGCGACCGCGCGCTGGACCGCGCCGTGCAGTTGGCGGGCGAATGGGGCGCGGAGCTTACCGCCGCGACGGTGATCGAACCCGAACCCGCGGACCTTCTCGACCCCCGCCCCTCCTCCTGGCGCCGGCAGGCGACGCCCGCCGAGCGGATGCACTGGCGCCTGGCGCGCGATGTCGCCAGCGTCGCGGACGATATCGGCGTGGTGGTCGAAACCGGCGATCCCGCCACGAAGCTGGTCGAGATCGCCGAACATGAGCATTGCGACCTGATCGTCACCGGCATCGCGCGCGACGAGACGCTGGGGCGGATGATCCTGGGCAACACCGTCAGCCGCCTCGTGCGCCGGGCCGCGGTGCCGGTACTGGTCGTGCGCGACCGCCCGGCCGGACCCTATCGCCGGATCGTGATCGCCACCGATTTTTCCGAAGCCGCGCTCCAGGCGACGCTCGTCGCCTCGGCCTTTTTTCCCGCAGCAGCGCTGACCCTTTTTCATGGATATGACGTGCCCTACACCGGCTATCTCACCGACCGCGACTTCACGTCGGAATCGCGAGCCAAGGCCGACGAAGCCAGGGCGATGCTGCGAGCCGAGAGCCGCATCGACGCCGCGCTGCTCGAACGGCTGGACGTCGTTGTCGAACGCGGCACGCCCGAAATGCTGATCAGCGACCATGTCGAGGACCATCACGGCGACCTGACCGTCGTCGGAAGCCAGGGGCACGGCATCCTGTTCGACGCGTTCATCGGCAGCATGGACAAGCGGCTGCTCGATACGCTCGAAGGCGATCTCCTGATCGTTCCGGGCGCGGCGGGGGCCGGATAGACGCGTCGGCGCCGCCGCGCCGGATCGCCTGCCCAGCAAAAAACTCAACTCACGCCTTGCTCCGCCGCGCCAACGTCTACCATAAGGGGGGACGCCCTCGGGCAGCGCACCAGGCGATGGAGATCTTCCCCCTACCTTATGCACGACCCCCGCTTCCTCCTGGCCGTCGTCGCGCTTCCATTTCTGGGCAGCGCGATCGCGGCATTCCTGCCGGCCCGCGGCCGGAACCTCGCCTCGACGCTGGCGGGGGTGATCGCGCTTGCCGGCGCCATGATCATCGCGGCCTATTATCCGCTCGTTGAGCGCGGCGAGGTCGTGCGCCACGAACTGGCGTGGCTGCCGACGCTCGGGCTCAACCTGACACTTCGGCTCGACGGCTTCACCTGGCTGTTCGCGACGCTCGTCCTCGGCATCGGGGCGCTCGTCATCCTCTATGCGCGCTACTACATGTCGCCGGACGATCCGGTACCGCGCTTCTTCGCCTTCCTCCAGGCGTTCATGGGGTCGATGCTCGGCATCGTCCTGTCGGGCAACCTGATCCAGATCGCCTTCTTCTGGGAATTGACCAGCCTCTTTTCCTTCCTGCTGATCGGATATTGGCACCATAATCAAAGCGCGCGCGACGGCGCGCGCATGGCGCTGATCGTCACCGGCGCGGGCGGCGTGTGCCTGCTCGTCGGGCTGCTGCTGCTCGGGCGGATGGCGGGAAGCTACGACGTCGACGCGGTGCTCGCCGCGCGCGACGCCATCCATGCCGACAAGGCTTATCTGCCCGCCCTGATCCTGATCCTGATCGGCGCGTTCACCAAGAGCGCACAGGTCCCTTTCCACTTCTGGCTGCCGCATGCCATGGCCGCCCCGACGCCCGTATCCGCCTATCTGCATTCGGCGACGATGGTGAAGGCGGGCATCTTTCTGCTCACCCTGCTCTGGCCGGTCCTCTCGGGCACCGACAGCTGGTATCTGATCGTCACCACGACCGGCCTCGCGACGCTGCTGGTCGGCGCCTGGGCGGCAATCTTCCAGCAGGACCTGAAGGGCCTGCTCGCCTATTCGACGATCAGCCACCTCGGCCTCATCACGCTGCTGCTGGGTCTGGGCAGTCCGCTCGCGGCGGTGGCGGCGATCTTCCACACCGTCAATCACGCCACCTTCAAGGCGTCGTTGTTCATGGCCACCGGGATCATCGACCATGAAACGGGAACGCGCGACCTGCGCCGGCTGAGCGGCCTCGTCCGCTTCATGCCGATCACCGCCACGCTCGCGATGGTCGCGGCGGCGGCGATGGCGGGCGTACCGCTGCTCAACGGCTTCCTGTCGAAGGAGATGTTCCTCGCCGAAGCGCTCGAAGCGCACAGCGGCACGATCATCGACGTGGCGCTGCCCTATCTCGCGACGCTGGCCAGCGCGTTCAGCGTCTTCTATTCGGTGCGCTTCATCCACCAGACCTTCTTCGGACCGCCGCCGGTCGACCTGCCGCACCAACCGGCCGAAGCGCCGCACTGGATACGCCTGCCGATCGAGATACTGGTGCTCGCTTGCCTGCTCGTCGGGATCGTCCCGGCGCTCACCATCGGGCCGTTTCTCGCCAGCGCCGTCCAGTCGGTGCTGGGGGACCAGACGCCGACCTACAGCCTGGCGATATGGCACGGGTTCACCCTGCCGCTGGCGATGAGCTTCATCGCGCTGATCGCCGGTACGGCGCTCTATATACTGTTCCGCGAGCGGCTGAACGCCGTCGAGCGATCGCCGCTGATCGGCCGGCTGAAGGGACGCCGGACCTTCGAGGCGGTGCTCGCGGCGATCGTCAATGCGGCGCGCGGCCTGCACGAGCGGCTCGGCACCCGGCGCCTGCAGGTACAGCTGCGGTTGATCGTCGTCACCGCGCTGCTGCTCGGCACCCTTCCCTTCCTGCGGCTCGGCTATAGCCGGGGGCCGCTGCAGGATACGCTGATCGATCCGGTCTTCGGGCTGCTGTGGCTGTGCGGCGGCGCCTGCGCCATCGCGGCGGCGTGGCAGGCGAAATTCCATCGGCTGGTCGCGCTCGTCCTGGTTGGGGCCGCCGGGCTTGCCGTCTGCATCAGTTTCATCTGGCTGTCGGCGCCCGACCTCGGGCTGACGCAACTGCTCGTCGAGATCGTCACCCTCGTCCTGCTTCTGCTCAGCTTGCGCTGGCTGCCGCAGCGCCGCCCCGCCATATGGCCCGAAGAACGCAAGCCGCCGATGGTCCTGATCCGGCGCGGCGGCGACCTGCTGCTCGCGATCGCCGGCGGGACGGGCGCGGCCGCGCTTGCCTATGCGATGATGACCCGCCCGATGCCGGACAGCATCTCGCGCTATTTCGTTGAGAACGCCTATTCGGGTGGCGGCGGAACCAATGTTGTCAACGTCATCCTCGTCGATTTCCGCGGGTTCGACACGCTGGGAGAGATCACCGTCCTGTCGATCGTCGCGCTGACCGTCTTCACCCTGCTGCGCCGGTTCCGTCCCGCGCCGGAAAGCATCGAGATACCCGACCAGCAGCGGCGGCAGAATGCGTTCGACGAAGCGAGCAAGGATCATGCGATGGGCGATACGCTCGTCCATTATCTCTTCGTCCCGCGCATCATCATGCAATGGCTGTTCCCGGTCGTCCTGACCTTTGCCCTCTATCTGCTGATGCGCGGCCACGACCTGCCCGGCGGCGGCTTCGCCGCGGGCATCGCCACGTCGATCGCCTTCCTCCTCCTCTACATGGCGAACGGCACGCGACTGGTCGAAGCGAGCCTGAGCGTCCAGCCGGTGCGCTGGATCAGCGCCGGACTGGTCTGCGCGGTTGCGACCGGCCTTGCCGCCTGGTTGTTCGGCTACCCCTTCCTGACCAGCCATTCGCGCTATCTGACGCTGCCGCTGATCGGCGATATTCCGCTGGCGAGCGCGTTGCTGTTCGATATCGGCGTGTTCGCGGTGGTCGTCGGCACCACGCTGCTGATGCTGATCGCCATCGCGCACCAGTCGATCCGTTCGCCGCGCGCGCGCAAGCCGGTTCAGCCCGCGGCGGCCGAGCCGGGCACCGGGGGGAGCGCCTGATGGAAATCCTCCTTTCGCTCGCCATCGGGGTGCTGACGGCGTCGGGCCTGTGGCTGCTGTTCCGGCCGCGCACCTTTCAGGTGATCCTCGGCCTGTCGCTCCTTTCCTATGCGGTCAACCTGTTCATCGTGGCGGCCGGTCGGCTGCGCAGCGACGCGCCGCCGATCATCGGCAAGGATCCGGCGTCCGCCGATCCCGCGCTCTACGCCGATCCGCTGCCGCAGGCGCTGGTGCTGACGGCGATCGTCATCTCGTTCGCGACGACCGCGCTGCTGCTGGTGGTGCTGCTCGCCTCGCGCGGCCTGACCGGCACCGACCATGTCGATGGCGAGGACGGCGAAGCATGACCGGCTGGCTCCATCACCTGATCATCACGCCGATCCTGCTACCGCTGCTGGCCAGCGCGCTGATGCTCGCCTTCGACGAGCGGCGGCGCGTCCTGAAACGGTGGCTGAGCCTGATCGCATCCGCGCTGCTGATCGCCAATGCCGCGTCGCTGCTGTGGTTCACCAGCGACGCGGGCAATGCGGGCACCGACAGCCCCCATGTCTATCTGCTCGGCAACTGGGCGGCGCCCTTCGGAATCGTGCTGGTGGTCGACCGCCTGTCGGCGACGATGCTCCTGCTCGCCAACGTGCTCGGCTTCACCTCGCTATTCTATGCGCTGGCGCGCTGGGACCGGTCGGGACCGCGCTTCCACGCGCTGTTCCTGCTGTTGCTGATGGGTGTGAACGGCGCGTTCCTGACCGGCGACATCTTCAACCTCTTCGTCTTCTTCGAAGTGCTGCTCGCCGCCTCCTATGGCCTGATTCTGCACGGCGCGGGGACCGAGCGAACCAGCGCTAGCCTGCATTACATCACCATCAACATCGCGGCCTCGCTGCTCTTCCTGATCGGTGTGGCGCTGATCTATTCGGTCACAGGTACGCTCAACATGGCCGACCTCGCCACCCGCGTCGCCCGCACCGATCCCGGCGACATCGCGCTGCTGGAGGCCGGCGCGGCGATCCTGGGGGTCGCCTTTCTGATCAAGGCGGGCGTCTGGCCGCTGAGCTTCTGGCTCCCGCGCACCTATGCCGCCGCAGCGCCGCCGGTCGCCGCGCTGTTCGCGATCATGACCAAGGTCGGCGTCTACGTCATCCTCCGCCTCTCCTTCCTGCTGTTCGGCGAAGCATCGGGCGACGTCGCCGGCTTCGCCAACGACGGACTGCTCTATGGCGGTCTCGCCACCATGACCTTTGGCGTCATCGGCATCCTGTCCGCCCGCCAGCTCACGCGGGTCGTCGGGCACTATGTGCTGGTTTCGTCGGGCACGCTGCTCGCCGGGCTCGGCATCGGCGGCCAGCCGCTCATCGCCGCGCTGCTCTTCTATCTCGTCAGCTCGACGCTCGCGATCAGCGCGCTCTACCTCATCATCGAACCCGTCGAACGCAACGCCGACGAGGACGACATGATCGAAGGCATCGCCGAGCCCGTGTTCGACGACGAATATGTCGGCGCGATCGAGGAAGAGGAGGACGAGACGGGCGTCGTCATCCCCGGAACGATCGCCATCCTCGGCGGCGGCTTCATCTTCTGCGCGCTGCTGCTCGCCGGATTGCCGCCGCTGTCGGGCTTCATTGCCAAATTCGCCATCATCGATGCGCTGCTGCGCGCGGGTGCGGTCGGACCGATGAACTGGACGCTGATCGGACTGCTCATCGTGTCCGGCCTCGCGACGATGATCGTGATGACCCGCGCCGGCATCGACCTGCTGTGGACGCCGGGCGAGGACGCCCCGTCGCGCCTCAGCCTGGTCGAGGTCGCGCCCATCGCGCTGCTGCTCGCCGTCTGTCTGGCGCTGATGCTGTGGGCCGGGCCGGTCATGGCCTATCTCGAGGCGACATCGGCCGCGCTGCACGATCCGGCCGGCTATCTTTCCGCCGTCGCCGGCGCGCCTCCGGCGGGGAGCGCGCAGCCATGAGGCGGCTCGTCCCCTACCCGCTGCTGGCGCTCGCGCTGTTCGCAATGTGGACGCTGCTGACCGGCTTCTCGCCCGGGCACATCCTGCTCGGCGCTCTGGTCGCGCTGATCGTGTCGCGGTCGATGCTGTCGCTCAAGCCCGAACCGCCGCGCGTGCGGGTCGGATGGGCGATGGTCCGGCTCGCCGGAATCGTGCTGGTGGACATCGTCCGTTCCAACATCGCGGTGGGGAAGATCATCCTGTTCAACCCGCCGCACCGTCATTCGGACTTCATCGAACTGCCGACCGAGCTGCGCAGCCCCTATGCACTGGCCGTGCTCGCACTCATCATCACAGCGACGCCGGGGTCGCTGTGGGTACAGCACGACGCGAACCGGCACGTCATCCTGATCCATATCCTCGATCTGGTCGACGAAGCCGAATGGGTTCGGCAGATCCGGCAGCGTTACGAGCGGCTTCTGATGGAGATATTCGAATGAACGCGCTGTTCCTGGCGCTGGTGATCACCGCCGCGCAGATCGTGCTGGGCCTCGCGATGGGATGCGCCGCCTTTCGCATGCTGCGCGGTCCGCGCGCGCAGGATCGGGTCCTCGGGCTCGACACGCTCTATCTGACGGGGATGCTGCTGCTGCTCACCTATGGTATTCAGACCGGCCGCACCCTCTATTTCGAGGCGGCGCTGGTCATCGCGCTGCTGGGATTCGTCGGCACCGTCGCTCTCGGCAAGTTCCTGATGCGGGGAGAAGTCATCGAATGATGCAGGCACCCGATCTGCCGACCTGGGCCGCGATCATCGTCGGCCTTCTGGTCCTAGGCGGCGCGATCATCACGCTGGTGGGCGCGTTCGGCCTGATACGCCTGAAGACCTTCTATGCGCGCGTCCACGCCACGACGCTGGGCGCGACCGCGGGCATGGCGGCGATCCTGCTCGGCTCGATGCTGTGCTTCTCGATCACGCAGGGCCGGCCGGTCGTCCATGAGATATTGATCGCGCTGTTCGTCACCCTGACGACGCCGGTCACGCTGATCCTGCTCGCCCGCGCGGCGATCTATCGCGATCGCAGCGAAAAGCTCCCGCAGCTTCCGACCCGCAGCGAGCCGGAGCGCGCCGAATAACGTCCGTGCCGTACCAAATCGTCGATCATGGAGATTGTGGTGCCCCAAGGCGGACGAAAGCGATGAATATGAATCGCCGCTTCTACTACCCTAGAGCCGCCATTTAACGCAAATGATCGCCTTCCTTCGTCCCCGG